>NZ_JBIBYR010000037.1:0-62243 GCF_043083485.1 Streptomyces sp. NPDC014727
GGGGGGGGGGTGGGGGGGGGGGGGGTGGGGGGGGCGGGGGGGGGGGGGGGGGGGGGGGGCGGGGGGGGGGGGCCCCCCCCCCGCCCCCGGCCGGACCGCGTGGCCTACGGCCGCTTCGTCATCTGCGCCAGGTCGACCGCCCCCGCGACCCGGGCCGCCACCGTCTCCGCGTACGCCGCGTCCGGCCGCTCGAAAGCGGTGCGATGGGCGGAACGCAGAAACGTCACCACGCCCAGCGTCCGCCCCCTGCTCCGCAGCACCGCGCACAGCGCGTGCACCGAATCGCCCGGCCACTGTCGTTCGGCCGCCCACACCCCGGCCTCCTGCCCCGCCCCCGCACTGGCCCGCACCGAACCCGTACGGTCCACCGCCTGAAGGGCCGGATGGCCCGCCGCGTACCGCAGCGGAACGCCGCCACCGGCCACCGGCAGGCACGGCCCCGGCTCACCGGACGGGGTCGCCGCCACCCGCACCAGCCGCTCCCCCGCCACGAGATCGATCAGCGCGTGGTCGGCGAAGCCCGCGAGCGCGTAGTCCAGATGGGACGTCGCCGCCTCCATGGGGTCCTCGCACTCGGACGCGGACCGGGAGGCCCGGTGCAACTGGTTGGAACGGAACCGCACCCGGTCCGCCTCCTGCGCCGCCAGCTTCTCTGTCGTCACGTCCTGGAACAGCCAGCCCACCCCCAACGGAACCGGCTCCTCCGTAAGCGGCGACGCCAGCCGCAGGAATCCGCTGCGCCAGCACCTCCGCCGGTCCCCCTCCGCCGTCCGGAGCGTCACCCACAACTCCGCGAGTGCCGGGGGCGCGCCTTCCGCGAGCACATGCTGCAGCGCGCCCTCCAGATCCTCGAAACCCTGCGCGATCAGCTCCCCCAGCGGTCGCCCCAGCAGCGTCGTACGGCCACCACCCAGCGCCCGCGCCGCGTGCGCGTTGACGACCGTCGGCCGCAGATCGGCGTCCACGAGCACCACCCCCCACGACGCGTCCTCGAACAGCGCCTCGCTCAGCGCGATCGACCGCTCCAGATCGATCTGCGCATGCACCTCGCCGAACGCGCAGTACACCCCGGCCGGCTTCCCGTCCGCGCCCCGGACCCCCGCCGACTGCGTCCGTACGAGCACCCGGCCGCCGTCCTTGCGCAGCAGCGCGAACTCGTGGACCCGGCGACCGCCCCCGTCCATGACCGCCATCAGCCGCTCCTGGACCTCCCCCGCGTCCGCCCGCCGCACCGCCCACCCGGCGAACCCGGGCCGGCCGACGGCCTCCTGCGCGGACCAGCCGAGGATCCGCTCCGCCTCGCGGTTCCAATGGGTGATCGTGCCGTCCGCGTCGAACGCGCAGAGCGCGGTGTCCATCCCGTCGAGCAGCGCCGCGAGCAGCTCGGCCCCGGGCCCGGCCCCCGGACCCTCGTCGGGCCCGAGCGCGCCGGTCGTTCCACTGCTTGTGGACGCACTCATCCCGTACCCCCCGCAGGACGCATCCGGCATTTCCGCACGTCAGACCATTGAACTCGAACGTGACCCCGGACACACCGACTTCCCGGAAATCGGCTTCCCCATCCGATGCGGATCCGGCCCGCCAGGAAGCTTCGCCATCGCATGCGCCGGACTCCGCACGGCCCGACCTCCGGCCGGACGACAGCAGTTCGACGACATGACCTAGCACGCCGAACGATAGATATTCGATCTTCATCGAAAGATCACGCAAATGGGCGCTGATACTGGCCCGTCGAGCCACTCCGGCGCAGACACAGCTAGCGTCCTGACCAACACGTTGAAAGGAGACCACTCGCTCCCGTTCCCTCCTCTCGAGGGGAGCCGAGTGAACAGCCCCAGTCATCACGATCATCGATCAAAGGCACGTGCCCTTGATGACTACGTTTCCCGCAGGCGAGCCGACCCACCGAGCTGTGCTTCCTCAGCAGCCCGCCCCGGAATCCGTGGGAGCAGACACCCCTGGGAGCAGGGACGAAACGGCTCACGGACACCCCGCCCTGCGCGGGACGACCGGCGAGGAACATGGGCGAGGGGAGACCGACGGGCGCGGCACGCAGCCCCGTCGGCGTCACGCCGAAACGGCAGAGACCGGGGACGGTGACGTCCCCCCACCGAACAACACCTACAACGGCGGAACGGGCGCGGGCAGAGTCTTTGTCCTCGCCAAGGGCGGAGAACCACTCATGCCCTGCCACCCTGCCCGCGCACGCGAACTGCTCGCCAATGGCCGCGCCGTCGTCGCACGGCACACCCCCTTCACCATCCGTCTCAAAGACCGCACACGCGCCGACTCCGACGTCGACGGCATGCAAATGCGCATCGATCCCGGCTCCAAGGGAACCGGGATCGCACTGACCGACACAAAGCGGGAATCCACCGCCGACGGGACGCCCGTGACCGTACGACGCGGGCTGGTGTCGATCGAACTACGGCATCGGGGCAGCCAGATCCGCCGAGCCATGGGGCAACGAGCCGGATACCGCCGCAGACGGCGCTCGGCGAACTGCCGCTACCGCGCACGCAGGTCACACAACCGCACCCGCCCGAAAGGCTGGCGCCCACCCTCAGTGCGACACCGGATCGACACCACCTTGGCGACCGCCCACCGTCTCTGCCAGTACGCACCGGTCACGGAGATCCACATCGAACAGGTCGCCTTCGACACCCACGCCATGAGCGCAGGTTGCGGCCTCACCACCACCGAGTACCGCAGCGGCACTCTCGCGGGAACCGAGATACGCGAGTACCTGCTCGCCAAATGGGGACGTGCCTGTGCCTACTGCGGAGCCTGTGGTGTACCCCTGAACATCGACCACATCCAGCCCCGCAGCCGCGGCGGCTCCAACCGCATCTCCAACCTCACCCTCACCTGCATCGGCTGCAACCAGGCCAAGAACTCCACCTCCGTCGAAGAATTCCTGGCCCACCGCCCCGGACGCCTCGCGGCCATCCGCGCGCAGGTCAAGGCAACACTCCGCGACGCCGCCGTCATGAACGCGACACGCCAACTGCTCACGGACGCCCTCGCGGGCCTCGGTAAACCGGTGCGGACCTGGTCGGGAGGCCGTACGAAGTGGAACCGCACCGCCATGGGCCTGCCCAAGACACACACGCTCGACGCCCTATGCGTCGGACAGCTCGATCACGAGGCAGGCGCTGCGATCGTTCGCGTACCACAACAGCTCCAAGTCCTCACGGCAACAGGGCGCGGAAGCTACGCCCGTACCACCCCCGACCGGTACGGATACCCCGGCTCACCCGCGCGCGCCGGAAGCGGCATCACGGGTTCGCCACCGGCGACCTGGTCTACGCCTGCATGTCCAAGGGCAAATGGGCAGGTGGATGGACCGGGCGCATCTCGGTCCGCGCCTCCGGAAAACACAGCCTCGCTACGCCTGTGGGTCGCTGCACCGTGTCCCACAGGAACCTGCGGCTGCTGCAGCGTGCCGACGGATACGCGTACAGCTACCGGCAGGAAGTCATCGAATAAATGGGTTGAGCCATTCTCCGAGGGTTCATAGGCTGCTGCCACACGCAGGAAAGGAGGTGATCCGAAAAGTGCAGTCTTATCGGATTCGTGAGGTGGCTGCGGGCTGACAGCCCGTCGTCGCACATCGTGCACCTCGGCAGGCTGTCTGCCGAAACCCAAGCAGTCACCGACCCGCAGGCTCGCCGGTAAGTCCGGCCGGCTCCTCCGCAAGGAGGGACCAGAGCCTGCGGGTTTCTGCGTTCCCGGGAGCTCTTACGGCCTGGTGCACGACAGAGAGCGGATCAGGCCGCTACGGGCACAGGCGCTCGACGCGCCAGCTCCCGCCCTCGCGTACGTACCTCAGCCGGTCGTGCAGCCGGTTCTCGTGCCCCTGCCAGAATTCGATCGTGTCGGGGACGACACGGAAACCGCCCCACTGCGGGGGCGCGGGAACGTGTTCGCCCTCCGGGTAGCGGGCGGCGAGTTCCGCGTAGCGTGCGATCAGCTCCTCGCGGGTACCGATCACCGTCGACTGGGCGCTCGCCCAGGCGCCCAGCTGGGAACCGTGCGGGCGGGTGCGGAAGTAGGCGACCGTCTCGTCCCGGCCGACGCGGGCCGCCGTGCCGGTGACGATGACCTGGCGGGCCATCGGGTGCCAGGGGAAGAGCAGCGAGACGTACGGGTTGGCGGCCAGTTCGCGGCCCTTGCGGGATTCGTAGTTGGTGAAGAAGACGAAGCCGCGTTCGTCGTACTTCTTCAGCAGCACCGTGCGTGAGGACGGCCGGCCCTCGGGGGTGGCGGTGGAGACCACCATGGCGTTGGGCTCGTGGAGCAACCCGCCCACAGCCACCTGCCGGAACCAGTGGGCGAACTGCCGCATCGGGTCGGCGGCCAGCGTGTCCTCGGTGAAGGCCTCGGAGCGGTACTGCTCGCGCATCGCGGCCGGATCGGTGATGGAATCAGAAGGTGAATCTGCGGTGGGCACGGGGCCATCCTGCCGCAGCGGCCGAGTGCGTCCGGTAAGGAGGGCCTCGATCCGTCGCCGATGAATCGGGAAGCTGTGCCGGATGTCACGCTTCCCCGCATCGTGGGAACCCGCCAATATCTTGGGCAGGCCACTGTGGCCTTCGCAGAGCCGTCGACCGAGGGAGCCGCCATGTCCGACTTCGTACCGGGACTAGAAGGAGTCATCGCCTTCGAGACGGAGATCGCCGAACCGGACAAGGAAGGCGGCGCGCTCCGTTACCGCGGTGTCGACATCGAGGATCTCGTCGGCCATGTGTCGTTCGGACACGTCTGGGGGCTGCTGGTCGACGGGGCGTTCAACCCCGGTCTGCCGCCCGCCGAGCCGTTCCCGATCCCGGTGCACTCCGGTGACATCCGGGTCGATGTGCAGTCCGCGCTGGCCATGCTCGCGCCCGTGTGGGGCCTGAAGCCGCTGCTCGACATCGACGAGCGGACCGCGCGCGACGATCTGGCGCGGGCCGCCGTGATGGCGCTGTCGTACGTCGCCCAGTCGGCGCGCGGACAGGGGCTGCCGATGGTTCCGCAGAGCGAGATCGACAAGGCAGGGTCCGTGGTCGAGCGGTTCATGATCCGCTGGCGCGGTGAGCCGGATCCCAAGCACGTCAAGGCCGTCGACGCGTACTGGACATCGGCCGCCGAGCACGGCATGAACGCCTCCACGTTCACCGCCCGCGTCATCGCGTCGACCGGTGCCGATGTGGCGGCGGCGCTCTCGGGTGCGGTGGGTGCGATGTCGGGGCCGTTGCACGGTGGTGCGCCGTCCCGGGTGCTCGGCATGATCGAGGAGATCGAGCGGACCGGGGATGCCACCGCGTATGTGAAGAAGGCCCTGGACAAGGGTGAGCGGCTGATGGGCTTCGGGCACCGGGTCTACCGGGCGGAGGACCCTCGGGCGCGCGTTCTGCGGCGTACCGCCAAGGAGTTGGGGGCACCGCGCTTCGAGGTGGCACAGGCCCTGGAGAAGGCGGCACTGGAGGAGCTGCACGCGCGCCGTCCCGACCGGGTGCTGGCGACGAACGTGGAGTTCTGGGCGGCGATCATGCTGGACTTCGCGGAGGTTCCGGCGCACATGTTCACGTCGATGTTCACGTGTGCGCGTACGGCGGGATGGTCGGCGCACATTCTTGAGCAGAAGCGGACGGGGCGGCTGGTGCGTCCTTCGGCGCGGTACGTCGGACCGGGGTCGCGTGATCCCCGGGAGATCGAGGGGTACGAGCAGCTCGCGGATCTGGGGAACTGAGCGCCGGCCCCGGAGCCGCCCGGCGGCGGTGTCGGCGGGGCGGGCCGGGGCGGACCCGGCCGTGCCCGCCCGGAGTCAGGGAACGGGCCCCAGCGCCTCGTCCAGCAGTGCCGCCCACTGTGCCACGACCTTCCGGCGCCGGGCGGTGTCGTCGGTGAGGACGTTGGCCAGGCCCAGACCGCGGGCCATGTCGAGGAGGCCCTGGACGGATTCGCGCACGCCGGGGCGCGTCTCGTCGGCGGCCAGGAGTTCGACGGCGATGCGGTGGGTCTCGCGGCCCACACGGGCTTCGAGCTCGGTGACACGGGGACGGAGTTGTTCCTCGTTGGAGGCGGCGACCCAGAGCTGGAGCGCGGCGCGGAACAACGGGCCCGTGTAGAGGTCGACGAGGGCGGCGACGACGTCCGTACGGCCCTGGACGGGCAGGGCGCGCAGGGCGGCGGAGCGTTCTTCGGCGACGTATTCGACGGCTGCGGTGAACAGGTCCTCGCGCGTCGGGAAGTGATGCTGGGCGGCGCCGCGCGAGACGCCCGCGCGTTCGGCGACGACGGAGACGGTGGAGCCCGCCCAGCCGTGTTCGGCGAGGCAGGCCACCGCGGCTCCGAGGAGCCGGCGGCGCGTGGCGCGGCTGCGGTCCTGCTTGGGGGTCCGGTCGGTGGAGGGCGTCACAACACCCATGCGGGGTCCCGTCGTTCGAGGAAGGCCGTCATCCCCTCCCGTGCCTCGGCGGAGGCGAAGAGTGCTGCCGAGCGGGCGATGAGGTCTTCGGCGTACTGGTCGAAACTCATCCGCACAGTAGCCGTGACCAGCTCCTTCGATGCCGCCAGCCCCTGTGGTGAGGCCTTGCGCAGTCCCTCCAGTACGGGGGCGAGCGCCTGGTTCACGTCCTCGGCGGCGATCGTGATCAGGGAGATCCGGGCCGCCTCGGTCGCGTCGAAGCGTTCACCGGTGAGGTAGTAGCGGGTGGCGGCGCGCGGGTCGATGCGGGGCAGCAGCGGCAGGGAGATGACGGCGGGGGCGAGGCCGAGCCGCGACTCGGTGAGGGCGAACGAGGCGTCGGGGCCCGCCACCGAGATGTCGCAGGCGCTGAGCAGCCCGAGGCCGCCCGCCCGTACGTGGCCGGTGACCCGGGCGACGACGGGCTTGGGCAGTGCGACGATCTGCCGCATCAGGGCGACGAAGGCCGCCGGGTCGGGCGGTCCGGTGAGGTTGGCGCCCGCGCAGAACGTGTTGCCGGTGTGGGTGAGGACGACTGCTCGTACGGTGTCGTCGGCCGCGCAGGCGTCCAGGGCGACGGAGAGCTCGCCGACCAGCCGTGCGGAGAGTGCGTTGCGGTCGGCCGGTGAGTCGAGGGTGAGGGTGGTGATGCCCCGGTCGTGGGTGGGGCCGGCGAGCGGCGTCATGTGCGGGTCTCCTTCTCGCGGGTCTTTCGGGGCGGCTGTGGGCGCATCGTCCCCCGGGTTTCCCGGACGGCCTTCAGCCGGTCGTCCCACGGGGCTTCTCCCTGTCGCGCAGTTCGCGGCGCAGTATCTTCCCCGAGGTCGCGCGCGGCACCGCGCCGACGAACTCGACCTGCCGGATCTTCTTGTACGGGGCGACGCGCTCGGCGACGTACGCCATGACGCCGTCCGCCGTGAGGCCGTCGCCCGCCGCGGAGGGCCGGCGGACCAGATACGCCTTGGGAACCTCGTTGCCCTCCGCGTCGCACACCCCGATGACGGCGGCGTCCGCGATCGCTTCGTGGCCGAGCAGCAGCGCTTCGAGTTCGGCGGGGGCGACCTGGTAGCCCTTGTACTTGATCAGTTCCTTCACCCGGTCGACGACGAACAGCCAGCCGTCGGCGTCGACGCGTCCGATGTCGCCGGTGTGCACCCAGCCGTCGGCGTCGATCATGTCGGCAGTGGCCTGGGGACGGCCGAGGTAGCCCTTCATCACCTGCGGTCCACGGATCAGGATCTCGCCGTCGGTGCCGGTCGGGGCGTCCTCGCCGGCGCGGTCGAGCGAGGCGATCCGCATCTCGGTGCCGGGCAGCAGCCTGCCCACCGCGCCGGGTGGCGGGTTCGGGGCGGCGAGCGGGACGACATGGGTGCCGGGCGAGAGTTCCGTCATTCCGTACGCCTGGCGCACGGGCGGCAGTCCCAGGCGCTTCGAGCACGCGACGGCGAGCGCTGCGTCGAGCGGGGCGGCGGCGCTGACGACGTACTCCAGCGAGGAGAGGTCGTACTGGGCGACGGACGGGTGCTTGGCCAGCGCCAGGACGATCGGCGGGGCGACGTACAGGCCGCTGATCCGATGCTTCTCGATCGCGGCGAGGAACTGCGCGAGGTCGAAGCGCGGCAGTACGACGACGGTGGCGCCCATCCGCAGCGGGGCGTTCATCAGGGCGGTCAGCCCATAGATATGAAAGAAGGGGAGTACGGCCAGGATGCGGTCGCCGGGGCCCATGGGGATGAAGGGGCGCAGCTGCTCCAGGTTGGTGGCCATGGAGCGGTGGGTGAGCATGACGCCCTTGGGGGTTCCTGTGGTGCCGGAGGAGTACGGCAGGGCGGCGATGTCCTCGGCCGGGTCGACGGCGACACGGGGTTCGGGGGCGGTGGTGGCGAGCATGTCGAGCACGGAGGTGTGGCTCTCCGCCCGGTCGCAGACGAATATCTCCTCGATGCCGCCGGCGAGTTCGGCGGCTGCGTGGGCCGCTTCGAGGAGTGGGGAGACGGTGACGATCCAGCGGGCGGCGGAGTCGCGGAGCTGTTTGGCGAACTCCTGGGCCGTGGCCAGTGGATGGACGGTGGTGACGGTGGCGCCGGCCCGCGTCGCCCCGAAGAAGACCGCCGGGTAGACGATGGTGTTGGGGCTGTGCAGGGCCAGCACGTCGCCCTTGCGCACACCGGCTTCGACGAGGGCCGCGGCGATCTTCCGGTGGAAGGAGTCGAGCTGCCGGTAGGTGAGGGTGGAGCTGTCGTTCGTCCCGTCGATCAGGGCGACCGTGTCGCCGTGGGCGGCGGTGGCCTTCCCGAGGACCGCGTCATGGATGGGTTCGTCGAGTGTCCGGACGGACGGATAGTCGCTGTGGAACACATGCACCATGGCGTGGGGTCCCTTCGAAGCGGCGGCCGAAGCGGCGTGGAGGCGACGAGGCGCGGCGGAAAGCCGCGACCCGTGCCGCGTTGTGGAGAGACACAATCTCCTGCATCAGTACGACTTGGGGAGACCCAGGGACTGGTGGGACACGTAGTTCAGGATCATTTCCCGGCTGACGGGCGCTATCCGGGCGACGCGGGCCGCGGTGATCAGGGACGCGAGGCCGTACTCGCGGGTGAGGCCGTTGCCGCCCAGGGTGTGGACGGCCTGGTCGACGGCCTTGACGCAGGCTTCGCCGGCCGCGTATTTCGCCATGTTGGCGGCCTCTCCGGCGCCGATGTCGTCGCCCTCGTCGTACAGCCGGGCGGCCTTCTGCATCATCAGCCGGGCCAGTTCCAGTTCGATGTGGGCCTGGGCGAGGGGGTGGGCGATGGCCTGGTGGGAGCCGATGGGCTCCTTCCACACCTGGCGGTTCTTCGCGTACTCGACGGCGCGGGCGAGCGCGTAGCGGCCCATGCCGATGCCGAACGCGGCGGTCATGATGCGTTCGGGGTTGAGCCCGGCGAAGAGCTGGAGCAGTCCGGCGTCCTCATCGCCCACGAGGGCGTCGGCGGGCAGCCGTACGTCGTCGAGGACGAGCTCGAACTGCTTCTCCGGGGCCTGGAGTTCCATGTCGATCCGCGAGCGGCCGAAGCCGGGGGCGTCACGCGGGACGATGAAGAGGCAGGGCTTGAGCCTGCCGGTCCTGGCATCCTCGGTGCGGCCGACGACGAGGGTGGCGTCGGCGATGTCGACACCGGAGACGAAGACCTTGCGCCCGGTGAGCAGCCAGTCCTCGCCGTCCTTGCGGGCGGTGGTGGTGATGCGATGGGAGTTGGAGCCCGCGTCGGGTTCGGTGATGCCGAAGGCCATGGTGAGGCTGCCGTCGGCGAGGCCGGGCAGCCACTGCCGCTTCTGGGTGTCGGTGCCGAAGCGGGCGATGACGGTGCCGCAGATCGCCGGGGAGACGACCATCATCAGCAGCGGGCTGCCCGCCGCGCCGAGTTCCTCCAGGACGATGGAGAGTTCGGCCATTCCACTGCCTCCGCCGCCGTACTCCTCGGGGAGGTTCACGCCGAGGTAGCCGAGCGCGGCGGCTTCGGTCCACAGCTCGCGCGGGTGGGACCCGTCGCGCACGACGGAGGTCATGTAGTCCCGCCCGTAACGCTTTCCGAGGGCGGCGACGGCGGCGCGCAGGGCCTGGTGCTCTTCGGTTTCGAGGACGGTGCTCACGCGTACTCCTCAGGGTCTGCGGGTTCGGGGGCGCGCTCCGCGGCGTCGGTGACGGCGTCCGCGGGTTCGGTGACGACGGCGAGCAGGGTGCCGACCTCCACCTGAAGGCCGGGGGTGGCGTGCAGGGCGGTGAGGATGCCGGAGGCGGGGGCGAGGATGCGGTGTTCCATCTTCATCGCCTCCAGCCAGATCAGGGGCGCTCCCGCTTCGACCGTCGCCCCCGCCGCGAGTCCGTCCGCGACGCGGACGACGGTGCCGGGCATGGGGGCGAGCAGGGAGCCGGGTTCGGCCCGGTCGGTGGGGTCGGTGAAGCGGGGCAGGGCGGTGAGGGTGTACGAGCCGGTGGCGGTGTCCACATAGGTCGTGTCGCCGTGGACGGTGAGGGCGAAGTGGCGGGTGAGGGGTCCGGTTTCGAGGGTGACGTGGTCGGGGCGGGCGGTGACGACCCGTTCTCCGGTTTCGGGGACGGGGCCGGTGCGTGTGGTGCGGTACGCGGCCTGGAGCTCGGTGCCGTCGGGTTCGGCGCGGTAGCGCTTGACCCGGGGCTGCGAGGAGATGTTGCGCCAGGCTCCGAAGCGGGTGGGGCCGGGACCGGGGCCGTGGTGCCGGCCGGCGGCGTCGGCGAGGGCGGCGGCCAGGGCGGCGAGGCGCAGCTCCGTTCCGTCCGGCGCCGGGGTGAGGGTGTCCAGGTGGCGGTCGTAGAAGCCGGTGTCGAGGCGGGCGGCACGGAAGTCGGGGTGGCGCAGGGACCGTACGAGCAGGTCGCGGTTGGTGACCGGGCCGTGGACGCGGGCGCGTTCCAGGGCGCGGGCGAGGAGGCGCACGGCCTCGGCGCGGGTGGGGGCGTGGGCGATGACCTTGGCGAGCATCGGGTCGTAGTGGACGCCGATGGTGTCGCCGCCGGTGTATCCGGTGTCGAGGCGCAGTCCGGGTTCGTCCGGCACCTCCAGTGTGATCAGTGCTCCGGTCTGCGGCTGCCAGTCGCGAGTGGGGTCCTCGGCGTAGAGCCTGGCCTCGACGGCGTGCCCCCGCGGTTCGGGGGGCGCGGCGGCGGGCAGCGGTTCGCCCTCCGCGACACGCAGTTGCAGGGCCACCAGGTCGATCCCGAAGACCGCTTCGGTGACGGGGTGTTCGACCTGGAGGCGGGTGTTCATCTCCAGGAAGTACGGGCGCCCGTCGGCGGCGAGCAGGAACTCGACGGTGCCCGCGCCCCGGTAGCCGACCGCACGGGCGACGGCCACGGCGGCGTCGTGCAGCCGGGCCCGCAGCGCGTCGTCGAGTCCGGGTGCGGGGGCCTCCTCGACGACCTTCTGGTGGCGCCGCTGCAGTGAGCAGTCGCGGGTGCCGAGCGCCCAGACCCCGTCGTGCTCGTCGGCCACGATCTGGACCTCGACGTGCCGACCGCGCTCCACGTACGGCTCCGCGAAGACCTCGCCGTCCCCGAACGCGGCGGCGGCCTCGGCGGACGCCGCGGTCGACTCGCCGGGCAGAGACGACAGTTCGCGTACGATCCGCATCCCACGCCCGCCCCCGCCGGCGCCGCCTTCAGCAGCAGCGGCAGGTCGTCGGCGGTGGCCTTCGCCGTGTCGACGGGAGCGAGCAGCGGCACCCCGGCATCCGCCATCAGCTCCTTGGCACGGGTCTTGGACGCCATCAGCTCGATGGCCCTGACCGGCGGCCCCACCCAGACGAGTCCGGCGTCCTGCACGGCCTGGGCGAATCCGGCGTTCTCCGAGAGGAATCCATACCCGGGGTGGACGGCGTCGGCGCCTGCCGCGAGCGCGGCGGACACGACGAGATCGCCGCGCAGATAGGTGTCGGACGGGGCGGCGCCCGGCAGCCGTACGGCAAAGTCCGCCTCCCGCACGTGGAGCGCGCCGGCGTCGGCGTCGGAGTACACGGCGACGGTGGCGATGCCCAGCGCACGGCAGGTACGGAAGATCCGGCAGGCGATCTCGCCCCGGTTGGCCACCAGGAGCGATCGAATCATGGCTGACATGAGGGAAAACTCTTTCCACTAGGACACCGCAACCATCGATTGAGGAACCCCCGCGGGGGACCACCACCTCCGCGGGAGCGGCGGCGGTTCAGCCGCAGCAGGGCCGCCTCACATCCGGAAGATTCCGAAGCCGCCGCGAGTGCCCTCGACCGGGGCGGTGTGGATCGCGGACAGACACATACCGAGGACGGTCCTGGTGTCGCGCGGGTCGATGACCCCGTCGTCGTACAGCCGGCCGGACAGGAACATCGGCAGCGACTCGGACTCGATCTGCTGCTCGACCATGGCGCGCAGCCCGGCATCCGCGTCGGCGGCCTTGTCGTCGTATGGTTGCCCCTTGGCGGCGGCGGAGGCGCGGGCGACGATGGACAGCACCCCGGCGAGCTGCTGCGGCCCCATGACGGCGGACTTGCTGCTCGGCCAGGCGAAGAGGAAGCGGGGGTCGTACGCCCGTCCGCACATGCCGTAGTGCCCGGCCCCGTACGAGGCGCCCATCAGCACCGACAGATGCGGGACCCTGGAGTTCGACACCGCGTTGATCATCATCGCGCCGTGCTTGATGATGCCGCCCTGTTCGTACTCCTTGCCGACCATGTAGCCGGTGGTGTTGTGCAGGAAGAGCAGCGGGATGTCGCGCTGGTTGGCGAGCTGGATGAACTGGGCGGCCTTCTGCGACTCCTCGCTGAACAGCACCCCTTGCGCGTTGGCGACGATGCCGACGGGATATCCGTGCAGCGCGGCCCATCCGGTCACCAGGCTGGTGCCGTAGAGCGGTTTGAACGCGTCGAAGTCGGAGCCGTCGACGAGCCGCGCGATCACCTCGCGCGGGTCGAAGGGCACCTTCAGGTCGCCGGGCACGATGCCGATCAGCTCGTCCTCGTCGTACTTCGGCGGCTCGGCCGGGCCCGGATCGGGTTGTGCCTTGCGCCAGTTGAGCCGGGCGACGATCCGGCGGGCCTGGCGCAGCGCGTCCTGCTCGTCGACGGCGAAGTGGTCGGCGAGGCCGGAGGTGCGGGCGTGCATCTCGGCGCCGCCGAGCGATTCGTCGTCGCTCTCCTCGCCGGTCGCCATCTTCACCAGCGGCGGTCCGCCGAGGAAGACCTTGGACCGCTCCTTGATCATGACCGTGTGGTCGGACATGCCGGGGACGTACGCCCCGCCGGCGGTCGAGTTCCCGAAGACGACGGCCACGGTCGGGATGCCGGCCGCCGACAGCCGGGTGAGGTCGCGGAACAGCGCCCCGCCCGGGATGAAGATCTCCTTCTGCGACGGCAGGTCGGCGCCGCCCGACTCGACGAGGCTGATGCAGGGCAGCCGGTTGGCGAAGGCGATCTCGTTCGCCCGCAGTGCCTTCTTCAGGGTCCAGGGGTTGGAGGCTCCGCCGCGTACGGTCGGGTCGTTGGCGGTGATCAGGCACTCCACGCCCGACACCACTCCGATCCCGGTGACGAGTGACGCGCCGACCGCATAGTCGCTGCCCCAGGCGGCGAGCGGCGACAGTTCGAGAAACGGGGTGTCCTCGTCGACCAGGAGCTCGATCCGCTCGCGGGCGAGGAGCTTGCCACGCGCGCGGTGCCGCGCGACGTACTTCTCACCGCCGCCCGCCTGCGCCCTGGTGTGCTCGACGGCCAGCTCGTCGAGCTTCGCGAGCATGGCCGCGCGGTTCGCGGCGTACTCGGCCGACGCGGTGTCGAGCCCGGTGGGCAGGACGGTCATGCGTTCACCTCCGGTGCGTGGACGGCTTCCAGCAGCGTCACGGGGATGGGCAGGTACCGGGAGCGCAGCCACTCCCCCACCGCCTTGGCCTGCGGATCGAACCGGTGCCGGGCGGCGACCCCCTCGCCGAGCAGCCCGTGCACGACGAAGTTCAGGGCGCGGAGGTTCGGCAGGACATGGCGCACGACGGTGAGGGGGGCGGTCTCCGGCAGCAGCTCCTGGAACCGCTCGACGGTCAGTTCATGCGCCAGCCACCGCCAGGCTTCGTCGTCCACGGCCCACACCCCCACGTTGGCGTCCCCGCCCTTGTCCCCGCTGCGGGCGCCCGCGATCCGGCCGAGCGGGGCGGTGCGGGTGGGCCCGGCGGGCAACGGCGCGGGCAGCGGGGGTTGTTCGACTTCCTGAAGGGGACGTGTCCGGGCGGGAGGTTCCTGGTGCTCGCGCCGCCCGTCCGGGAGCACGGCGACGTGTGCGACCTCGTCGGCCGGTACGTACCGGGCTTCGAACACGCCGTACGGGGCGCCCTTGCCGGGCGGGGCCGTGACATGGAAGCCGGGGTAGCTGCCGAGGGCGAGCTCGACCGCTGTCCCGGAGACGGCGCGCCCGACGGCCTCCGCGTCCCGGTCGCGGACGACGAGCCGGAGCAGGGCGCTCGCGGTCTCCTCGGTGGCGGCGTCGGCCCGGTCGGTGCGGGACAGCTCCCAGCGCACCTCGTCCGGTTCGGTACGGGAACGGGCGAGCGCGTCCTCGAACTGGTCCCGCACGAGGCGCGCCTTGGCCTCGATGTCGAGCCCGGTGAGGACGAAGACGACCTCGTTGCGCCAGCCTCCGAGCCGGTTGAGGCCGGCCTTGAGGGTGGGCGGCGGGGCCTCGCCGCGCACGCCGGACATTCGCACCCGGTCGGGGCCGTCCTGGGTCAGCCGTACGGTGTCGAGCCGGGCGGTGACGTCCGGCCCGGCGTACCGGGCTCCTCCGGTCTCGTACAGCAGTTGCGCGGTGACGGTGCCGATGTCGACGATGCCGCCGGTGCCGTCGTGCTTGGTGATGACACAGCTGCCGTCGGCGTGGATCTCGGCGACGGGGAAGCCGGGCCGGAGCAGGTCGTGGTCCCGCTCGTGGCCGCGGAAGAACGAGTGGTTCCCCCCGGTGGCCTGGGTGCCGCACTCCAGTACGTGTCCGGCGACGACGGCCCCGGCGAGCGCGTCGTGGTCGTCGGGGCCCCAGCCGAAGTGGGCGGCGGCGGGTCCGGTGACGAGGGCGGCGTCGGTGACCCGCCCGGTGACGACGACGTCGGCGCCCGCGGTCAGACAGGCGGCGATCCCGGCGCCGCCGAGGTAGGCGTTGGCGGTGAGGAACCCCTCCGGTACGGGGAGGCTGTCGCCCTCCACATGGGCGACGCGCACGGGCACCCCGGCCTTCCGCGCCAGCTCCCTCACGGCGTCGGCCAGTCCGGCCGGGTTGAGACCTCCGGCATTGGCGACGATCCGCACGCCGCGCTCACGGGCGAGCCCGAGTCCTTCTTCGAGCTGGCGCAGGAAGGTGGTGGCGTATCCGCGCGTGGGGTCCTTGAGCCTGCTCCGGCCGAGGATGAGCATGGTCAGTTCGGCGAGGTAGTCGCCGGTGAGGACGTCGAGGGGCCCGCCGGTGAGCATCTCGCGCATGGCGTCGAAGCGGTCGCCGTAGAACCCGGAGGCGTTGCCGATCCGCAGGACCCGCCCGGTCACTTCCCGCCTCCCCGGGGCGAGCGGCCGGGGCCGGGCGGCCCGGCGAACGCCTGGGCGATGTCGAGCCACCGGTCGGCATCGGGCCCGGTGGCCCGGACGGCCAGGTCGTCCCGGTGGGCGCGCCGGGTGACGAGGAGGCAGAAGTCGACCAGCGGTCCGCCGACCCGCTGCGACGCGTCTTCGGCGCCGAACGCGATGACCTCGCCGTCGGGCGCTTCGAGTTCGACCCGGAACTCCTCCTGGGGCGCCTCAATGCCCCGTACCAGGTAGGCGTAGTCCCTGGCCCGCACCCCGATCCGGGCGACGTGCCGCAGCCGGGCGGTGGGGGTCCTGGTGACCCCGAGGGCGTCGGCGACGTCCTGGCCGTGCGCCCAGGTCTCCATGATCCGGGCGGTCGCCATGGAGGCGACGCTCATCGGCGGCCCGTACCAGGGGATACGGGCCCCGGCCGGTGCGTCCTGCAGCGCAGCCTCAAGCCGCTCCCGCCCGCGCCGCCACCGTGCGAGGAGCGCCGCCGGGTCCAGCACGGCCAACTCCTCAACCCCCCGGTCGACAAAGGTCTCCGGGGCCTCCTTCGCCCTGGCGGCCTCCCGGGCGAAGGCGTCGGCGTCGGTCGCGGCCAGCAGGGCGACCTCGTCGGTCCAGGTGAGATGGGCGATCTGATGCGCGATGTCCCAGCCGGGGGCGGGGGTCGGCACGGCCCACTGCCCGGCGCTCAACTCCCGTACGAGTGCGTCGAGTTCCTGACTCTCTTCGCGCAGATCGTCGAGCACGGCTGCGACATCGGGCACGGTGCGCTCCCCTCGGGGCAAGGCGGTGTGCCCAGGAGCATGGCAGCGGGCCTATAAACAAGCAAGCATGCTTGCATTATTTTCTGTCCCGGCACCGGGGCGGCTCGTCCCGCACGCGGTACGCCCTGAGGTCGCTCACGAAGCCGAACGCCCCGGCAGGACGTCACTGCACATCGGTGCGGCCCAGCCAGCTCGGCCGGACCGGCACCCCGTCCGCGTATCGCTCCACCGGCGAGGACGACGACGGTGACGGCGGAGGCGGCGGCACCGCGGCCTCGGGCTCAGGTTCCGCCGTCACCGGTTCGACTGCGGGCGGGGGCGGTGCGGCGCTGTCGTCCAGCAGTTCGGCCACCGTGAACCGGGTGCTGAAGGACTGCCAGGCGCCGTCGATCACCAGAAGGAAGCCGCCGCCCTCCCGGAAGAGCCGACGGCGCTTCGGGCTCCAGGGGTGCTCCGGCGCATGGTTCCTGGCCCGGCGCTCAAGCTCCATCAGGGCGTCTTCGCGTGTGCCTTCCAGGTGCGTCAGCACGTATGCCTCCGTGTGCTTGCGCTCCCCCGCCCCCACGGTCGTCTCCATGACCAGTCCCCAGGTCGCCATGCGCCCCGCCCCCTCCCCTCGGATCAGGAGCAACCCTAAAGGGCTGTCCCGTAATCCCTGGCGGGCGCGCGGGGGAGTTTCTGCGGCTGCACTACGGCTCGGAGTGACGGCCCTTCCATCATCCGTACGGACCGTGAAGGAACCGTCCGACAAGCCGAAACGGCCCGCCAGATGAAGCCGGTGACAGCCGCCGCGTCCGCGAGCCGTAGGGCAAGCACTCGGCAGATCCGTCGCGGACGGCGGAGCCGGCCAGGGAGCGCTGGTTCGACCGACGGGGCGGAGCGGGGCATTGACCGTCTCACATCGATCTTCGCGAAGATTTCATCTCTGAGTACAACCCTTCACGTTCGGCCCAGGTCTGGTCTGTCGGGTCAGCAGACCCACGGACCAGACTTGGGGAACAAATGCGTATGCGTGCCACTGTTGCCGCTGTCTCCGGCGCCCTGGCCCTGTCCGCCCTCGCCGTGCCGGTCTCTCGGGCGAGCAGCCCTTCGTTCGCGCTGACGCGGGCGGACGCCGCCCCAGTGATCAGCAAGGTCGTTGTGAACAGTGAAAAGCCGATCGTGCTCGGTACCACCGCCACCAAGAAGGTGACGGTCTCCGTCACCGCGTCCCACTCCTCGGGCATCGAGGACGCTCTCTCCTACATCTGGAGGGGCCGCGACAGCAACCCGAACCTGTACGGTTTCGCGTTCCACCCGGACGGGGACAGGGCCAAGTGCAAGGCCGCGAACGCCACCACCTCGACCTGCACCCTCACCATCACGGTCGATCCCGGATACCTGTGGAACACCAACGCCACGACCTGGCGGGTCTACGCCGGCGCATGGGGCAAGGACGGGAACTTCACCGAGAAGGACACGTTCTCCTCGGTCAGGTTCCAGCGGCTGTCGCGGCTGACGGCCAACGCCTCCCCGGAGCCCGTGAAGAAGGGCAGCACCATCACGGTCACGGGCAAGCTGGACCGGGCCAACTGGGACACCCGTAAGTACGCGGGTTACGCGTCCCAGTCGGTCAAACTCCAGTTCCGGAAGAAGAACAGCAGCACATACACCACCGTCAAAACGGTGAAGGGCTCCCCCACCGGCACGCTGAGGACCACGGTCAAGGCGGTGGAGGACGGCTACTGGCGCTGGAGCTTCGCCGGTACGGCCTCGACTCCCGCAGTCAACGCCACCGGTGACTTCGTCGACGTGAAGTAGTCCCGCAGCGCGCGGTAGCGAGAGAACCGAAGGGCCCGGCAGGCCGGGCCCTTCGTCGTTTCCGCGAGGGGGCGTTTGCGCCGGGAACTATGCCGTCCCCCTGCTCCCCTGCTCCCCTGCTCGAACAGCCCTGTCGAACGGCGCTGTCAGTGGCGCGCGATAGCTTCGGGATTGTTCGAGATCACGGGGTGAGAGGGGTGAATTCGTGGGTGTCAGGCATGCGTTGAGCGTCGTCCTGGTCGACGTCAACGACGAGGTGGTGACGGCCTGGCGGTCCGCGTTCGCGGACACGCCGGAGGTCGAGATCAGGCGGGGTTCCCTTCTCGATGTGGACGCCGACGCATGGGTCTCCCCCACCAACGAGCGTGGCCGGATGAACGGTGGGGTCGACGCCGTCGTCAAGCGGTACCTCGGCGCGGGCATCCAGGTGCGGGTGCAGCGGGCGATCCGCGACCGGTTCGGCGGACGGCTGCCGGTGGGCAGCGCGGTGTGCGTCCCGTCCGGGGCGGACGTACCCCGGTACCTGATCTCGACGCCCACCATGCGCCAGTCGTCGCAGAACGTCAGCGACACGATGAACGTGGCCCTGGCCTGCGCGGCCGCCTTCCAGGCGGTGCATCTGCAGAACCGGGCGAAGCCGGGCAGCATCCGGTCGGTGGCCCTCGTCGGGATGGGCGCGCAGACCGGGCAGGTGCCCGCGAAGGTGTGCGCCAACCTGATGTGGACGGGCTACACCCTCTTCCACGACCACGGTTTCGCGGACTACGACGAGTTGCGGGCCGCCGTACTGGGGCAGCTCGACGACATCGAGGGAGCGGGGTCCGCACGGCGGGTCCGGATCAACGTGCCGCAGCGGCCTTCCTTTCGTCACTGACCCGAAGACCTCGCAGGCCGGTGCCGCCCAGGGCGCGGACACCGGCGACGGCCCTGCCGCATCTGTTCAGCATGCCGGGGCGCCCGTGGAGGCGTCCGGTTCGAGTATCGGGAGTTCCCCCCTCGTGAGTGATGTCGACGTGACGGCCGCGGGCGATGCCGGTTCCCCGGCCGGGGATCCGCTGGGACTGGCCGACCTGTTCACCGGTGGCGGCGAGCCGTGGCTGCCGCTGCTCGGACCGGTGATCGAGGCGCAGCCGAGAGCCGCCGACTTCATCGGCCCGAAGCGCAGCCCGGAGGTCGTTCCGGTGCGCGAGCTGACGTTCCAGGCGTTGAAGCCGCATCCGCCGGAGAAGTGGAAGGTGGTCGTCTTCGGACAGAACCCCTATCCGCGGCCGGAGAGCGCGACGGGCATCGCGATGTTCGACAACACCTTCAACGACTGGAAGGACAGCCAGTTCGGCCGGGTCGTCAGCATCCGCTGCCTCATCAAGGCGGCCGCGATGTGGAAGTACGGCATCGTCAAGAAGACCCCGATCGGCGACGTCCGCGCCCTGCTGAAGAAGGAGGACACGGTTCAGCCGCCCGAGTGGTTCCAGGCGATGCTCACCCAGGGCGTGCTGCTGCTGAACGCGTCCCTCACGGCGAGCGCGGACGGGGCGATGGCGACCGATCGGCACACGTCGTTCTGGCGCCCCGTGGCCGAGCAGATCGTCGAGGAGATCCTCCGGGCGAAGCAGGACGCGGCGGAGGAGGACGACCGGGGGGTGGTGTTCGCCTGGTGGGGCGCGCACGCCCGGAGTCTGAAGAGGGTCGTCCAGCGGCTGGAGAAGAAGTACCCGGGGGTGCAGGTCCGTCACCTGGACCACGCCAATCCGGCCGCGCAGGGGGATCTGTTCTGCGAGGGCGACCACTTCGCCCAGGTGAACGACGCCCTGGCGGCGGTGGGGGCCGAGCCGGTCGACTGGCTGCCGCGGAAGGGCTGGGACCAGGGGACGGGCGGGGCGGGCGGGCCGCAGGACGGTGGTGTCGCACAGCGGATGGGGGCGTTCATCGCGTCCACGATGGAGTTGCACCAGCTGTATCTGGAGCGGCTCACCAGCGTCAAGGACGAGGGCCTCGTCCTGCCGCCCGTCACCGGGGTGTTCGACACGCCGCTGATGGACTTCCGGAAGGCCGTCGAGCCGGTCTCGCGGGTGCTCGCGCACCTGGATCGGCATATCGATCTGTCGAGCCGTTTCGGGGAGACGAAGGCCGCGGAGGCGGCGTCCGCGGGCGCGCTGTCCGGGGAGGCCGTGGGCGCCTTGTCGGCCGACGCGATCTCGGCCCTCTACCTGTACACGTGCGAGTCGGGCTTCTACCGCGAGATCAACGCCGTGCTGCGCTCGTCGGACCGCGAGCGCGTGGTGCCGTACCTGCCGTACCTGCGGTTGCTGTTCTCGGCGATGGAGGCGTTGCCGGCGCAGACGCGGCCGCTGTGGCGTGGTGTGGCGCTGGATCTGCGGTCCCAGTACCCGCTGGGGCGGACGGTGACGTGGTGGGGCGTGTCGTCGTGCACGTCCGAGCTGGGTGTGGCCCGTGCGTTCCTCGGCGGGCGTGGCCGGCGGACGCTGTTCGAGGTGACGCCCGCGCGGGCGGTGGGGATCCGGCGGTTCTCCGCGTTCACGGGCGAGGAGGAGTACATCCTCGCGCCGGGGACGCAGCTGAAGGTGACGGAGGTGAAGGCCGAACGTGGGGGTCTGTGCACCGTGCGGCTGACCGAGCTGGAGGGGGCCGGCCTGGTGTCGTGACATCCCGGGGCCGGGCACACGAGCGCTACGGGTCGGCGCGTCGGGTGTCCGGGGCAGGTGGTCGCGGAGTGCGGGCGGGCGCGGGCGGGCCGTCAGGCGCGGTCGCGGCCCTTCCCGCTCCGCACCTGACTGCGCACCGCCCCCATGCTCGCGCCGATGACCAGGGCGATGGCCAGGGCGTCCGTCGTGGAGAGGGCCTGGTCGAGGATCAGGAAGCCGGCCGTGGCCGCGATCGCCGGTTCGAGGCTCATCAGGATCGCGAAGGTGGGCGCGGGCAGACGGCGCAGCGCCATGAGTTCGAGGGTGTACGGAAGGACCGAGCTCATCAGTGCCACCACCGCGCCCAGCCCCAGCGTGGAAGGGACCAGCAGTTTCGAGCCCGACTCCAGGATGCCGAGGGGCAGGGAGAGGAGCGCGGCGACCACCAGGGCCAGGGCCAGGCCGTCCGCCTGGGGGAAGCGGCGGCCGGTGCGGGCGCTGAAGACGATGTACGTCGCCCACATGGCGCCCGCGCCCAGCGCGTACGCGGCGCCCCCCGGATCGAGTCGGTCGAAGCCCCCGCCGCTCAGCAGCACCACGCCGCCCAGCGCGAGGCCCGCCCACACCACGTTGATCAGGCGGCGGGAGGCGACCACCGAGAGGGCGAGCGGACCCAGCACCTCCAGGGTGACGGCCGCGCCCAGCGGGATGCGGTCGGCGGCCTGGTAGAAGAGCGTGTTCATGCCGCCCATGGCCAGCCCGAACGCGAGGACCGTGACCCAGTCGGCGCGCGTGTAGCCGCGCACCTTCGGGCGGCAGACGGCCATCATGACCAGCGCGGCGACGGCCAGGCGCAGGGTGACGACCCCGAGCGCGCCGGCCCGGGGCATGAGCAGGACCGCGACCGCGGAGCCGAACTGGACGGAGAGGCCGCCGGCGACCACCAGCGCGACCGGGGCGAGCGCCGCCCTCCGGCCCCCGGGGCGTGCGGGACCTGCCGCACCGCCCAGGGCGGACACCGCCTCCGGTACGGCCACGGCCGCGGCCTGCTCCGTGGCCGCGGCCGCTGCTGCACTGCGCTGGTCGTTCACCTGCGGTGTCCCTCCCGATTCCGAAGCCCGACGCCTGATGCACGACGGTGCATTTCAATGTACTGCTCGATTGAAAATACTGCACTCCCGTGGTGCGGTATCCCTCTTACGGTAGGTACCTTCGCGTGGTGCGTGAAATGCCTGCTGGGCTCCCGTTATGCTCCTCGCGCATGAGCCTGGGACGCAGCGATGACGGCCGCACCGGAAACCGGTCGGGCCACGACTCCGGCCGCGGCATCGAGGTCCGCCATCTGCGTGCCTTCCTCGCCGTCGCCGACGAGGGCAACGTCACCCGCGCCGCCGCCCGCCTCCGCCTCACCCAGCCCGCGGTCTCCCGCACACTCGCCGCCCTGGAGCAGCGCCTCGGCATCCGGCTCGTCGACCGGTCCACCCACCATCTCGCCCTCACCTTCGAGGGCGTCGCCTTCCGGGACAGGGCCGCCGCCGCGGTCGCCGCGTTCGACGCCGCGCTCGACCCCGGCGGGCTGCGCCACTGGCCACTGCGGCTCGGGCACGCCTGGTCCGCGTTCGGTCCGTACACCACCCCCCTGCTCCGCCGCTGGCAGGAGCGGTATCCGCAGACCCCGCTCGAACTGCTGCGGATCGACGACCGCACCGCCGGGCTCACCCGCGGCGAGGTCGACGCCGCGCTCCTGCGGGGGCCCGTCGAGGCGCCGGGGCTCGTCACCGAGGTGCTCCTGGAGGAGGACCGGGTGGCGGCCGTCGCCACCGACGGACCGCTCGCCGGGCACGCCGTGCTCACGCTCGCCGAGCTGGCGGGCAGCACCGTCGTCCTCAACACCGTCTCCGGCACGACCACCGTCGACCTCTGGCCGCCGGACACCCGGCCCGCCACGACCCTGACCGTCGCCAACACCGATGACTGGCTGACCGCCATCGCGGCGGGGCGCGGCGTCGGGGTGTCCGCCGCGTCCACCGTCGGCATGCATCCGCACCCCGGGGTCGCCTACCGCCCGCTCGTCGACGCCCCGACCATCCCGGTCCTGCTCGCCCGGCGTGATGCCCCCGGCCATCCCGCGCTGGACGATCTCGTCGCGCTCGCCCGCGAGATCGTGCGGGGCGACGCCCCGTACCGGGCCCCGTGAACAGGCACGGGATCCACGTCAGCGGGGCGTGCCGCTGCCCGGTACGACGGCCAGCGCGTCGATCTCGACCCGGAATCCGGGATGGACCAGGCCGGCGACCCTCACCAGGGAGCAGGCGGGCGGGCGCCCGGCGTCCTGGTGCTCGTCACGCACCCGGCGGAAGGCGGGCAGGTCCGCGAGATCGGTCAGGTACACCGTCAGCTTGACCACATCGCGCAGACCGCATCCCGCCGCCGCCAGCGCGGTGGACAGGTTCGCGTAGACCTGACGCACCTGCGTCTCGGCGTCCTCGGCGCCCACCGGGTTTCCGTCGCGGTCCACCGGCACCTGGCCCGAGACGGCGACCATGGTCCCGCTGAACGTCACCGCGTGGCTGTATCCGTTGGTGGGCGGAGCCCCCTCGGGGCGTACGTGGTGTTTCACTGCTTCTCCTCGTGCCGGTGTCCGTCGGGACACCCGTGCCGGTGCCCGCCGGAAAGTGTGCCCTCACCCCTCCGGCGGCACCCGAGGCAGGCCCTCCGCCAGCACCTCCGCCAGGTGCCGCGCCCGCACGCCGCCCAGTTGCTCCAGCTGCGTCCGGCAGGAGAATCCGTCCGCCAGCACCTCCGTGCCGGGCTCCGCGGCACGCACCGACGGCAGCAGTTGTTCCTCGGCGCAGGCCACCGACACCGCCCAGTGGCCCCGCTCGAAGCCGAAGTTTCCGGCGAGCCCACAGCATCCACCGCTCAACTCGCCCGTCAGACCGGCCCGTTCCCGCAGCCGGCGATCCGCGGCGTCGCCCAGGACCGCGTGCTGGTGACAGTGGGTCTGGCCGGTGACCGGGCGGTCCAGGCGGGGTGGCCGCCAGTGCGGGGCGTACTCCTCCAGGTACTGCGCCAAGGTCCTCACCGATCCGGCGAGTTCGGCCGCCCGCGGGTCGTCGGGGAGGAGCTCGGGCAGGTCGGTGCGGAGGGTGGCGGCGCAGCTCGGTTCGAGGACGACGACGGGGTCTCCCAGGACCGTACCGATCCGGTCCAGGGTCCGGCGCATCACCGTACGGGCCCTGTCGAGCTGGCCGGTCGACACATACGTGAGACCGCAGCACAGCCCGCGGCCGGGCGTCAGCACGGTCCGGCCCGCCGACTCCAGGACGCGGACCGCCGCCCGGCCCACTTCGGGCGAGAAGTGGTCGGTGAAGGTGTCGGGCCACAGGATGGCCACCTGGTCGTCGGAGAGGATCACCGTTCCTCCGGCCGACCGCCGCCGCAGCCACCGGGTGAACGTCTCGCGTGCGAGCACCGGGATCCCGCGCTCCGGCGCGATCCCGGCGAGCAGTTTGGCCAGGGCGGCCGACGGGCGCACCCGGGCCAGGGTGTTCAGCACGCCCGCGAACGGGGCGGCAGGACGCAGCCAGCCCGGCAGCCGCCCCATCGTGTAGTGGGCGGCCGGGCGCAGCCGCCCCCGGTAGTGGTGGTGCAGGAACTCCGCCTTGTACGTGGCCATGTCGACGCCCACCGGGCAGTCGCCGCGACAGCCCTTGCAAGCGAGGCACAGGTCGAGCGCGTCCCGCACCTCCTCGCTCCGCCAGCCGTCCGTGATCACCTCGCCCGCGAGCATCTCGTGCAGCAGCCGGGCCCGGCCCCGGGTGGAGTGGGCCTCCTCGTCGGTCGCCCGGAACGACGGGCACATCACGCCCGCGCCCGCGGGCCGGGCGGTACGGCACTTGGCGACGCCCACGCACCGGCGTACCGCGGCGGAGAAGTCGCCGCCGTCGTCCGGGTAGCCGAACGCGACGTCCACCGGGCGCCTCGGCAGCACCTCGAACCTGAGGTTCTCGTCGAGCCGGGCCGGGCGGACGAGGATGCCGGGGTTCATGCCGCCGTCCGGGTCCCAGATGTCCTTGAACCGGGCGAAGAGGGCGACCAGTTCGTCCCCGTACATGCGCGGGAGCAGTTCGGCGCGGGCCTGACCGTCACCGTGCTCCCCGCTCAGTGATCCGCCGTGTGCGACGACCAGGTCCGCCAGCTCTCCGGAGAAGCGGCGGAAGCGGGCCACCCCTTCGGGGTTCAGCAGGTCGAAGTCGATCCGGACGTGGACGCAGCCCTCGCCGAAGTGTCCGTACGGGGTACCGCGCAGTCCGTGCTCGGCGAGCAGGGCGCGGAAGTCGCGGAGGTACGGGCCGAGGCGGGCGGGTGGTACGGCGCAGTCCTCCCAGCCGGGCCAGGCCTCCGTGCCGTCCGGCATCCGGGTGGCGGTGCCGGCCGCGTCCTCGCGGACGCGCCACAGGGCCCGTTGTCCGGCCGGGTCGGTGACGACGACGCCGTCCAGCGCGTCGGCCGCCCGCAGGACGCGCTCGGCGTGCGCCCGCGCCTCGGCCGGGGTGGCGCCGCCCGTCTCGACGAAGAGCCAGGCACCGCCGCGCGGCAGCCCGGCCGGTTCCCGTACGAGATCGGCGGCCATGCCCTCCACGGTCAGGGGGTGGTGGGGGAGCAGACCGGCGGCGGCCTCGGCGGCGGCGGACTCGTCGGCGTAGGCGAGTACGGCGAGCGCGCGGGCCGCCGGCGCCTCGACCAGTCGTACGGACGCCTCCGTCACCACGCCGAGCGTGCCCTCGCTGCCGCAGAAGGCACGGACGAGGTCGGCCCCGCGCTCCGGCAGGAGTGCGTCCAGCGCGTACCCGGAGATGCGGCGCGGGAGCGCGGGGAAGCCGGTGCGCAGGAGAGCGAGGTCGGCACCGACGAGTTCGGGGAGTCCGACGAGCCCGGCGGGGAATCCGGGCCCGCCGCCCCGGCCCAGCCGCAGTGTGTCGCCGCCGTAGCGGGTCACGGTCAGGGCGTGCAGGTTGTCGGCCGTGGCGCCCCAGGCGACCGAGTGCGCGCCGCAGGAGTTGTTGCCGATCATGCCGCCCAGCGTGCAGCGGCTGTGTGTGGAGGGGTCGGGTCCGAAGGTGAGCCCGTGCGGGGCGGCGGCGGCGCGCAGATCGTCCAGGACCACGCCCGGCTGGACGACCGCGGTGCGGGACCGGGCGTCCAGTTCGACGATCCTCCGCAGGTGGCGGGTGAGGTCGAGGACGACCCCGGTGCCGGTGGACTGCCCGGCGATGGAGGTGCCGCCCCCGCGCGGGACCACGGGCACCGCGTGCGCGCGGCAGACGGCGAGCGCGGCGGCCACGTCGTCGGCGTCGCGCGGGGCGACGACGCCGAGGGGTACGCGGCGGTAGTTGGAGGCGTCCATCGTCGTCAACGCCCGTGCGGTGGGCCCGAAGTCGACCTCTCCGCGGACGGCGGAGCGCAGGGCCTGTGCGAGTTCGGCGCGTTCCGTGGGTTTCTGATGTGCGGCCATGGGCTCAGGATGCCGTTGATCGGGCCACTCGGCCGCCCGAGGCCGCACGATTCCCCTGAATACGTCAATACGTCGGAATACGTCGGACGCGTAGTCACATACGTAACAGAGAACGCCACAAGGACTTCCCAAAGGGAGTGTCAATTCTCATATAGTGACCACAACTTGGCTTGGAATTATCAGCTCCAGTTGTCGCGTTCGCCTGTGCCGTACGAAGTGTCCCGATCTGTCCCGCCCGCCCGTTCGTCCCGTCCGCCCCCAAGGACTCCACTTGAGCCCCTCATCCCGGCCGACCGCACTGGCCCTGCTGATCTCACTGGCCGTCACCGGATCCCTGTGCGTGTGGGCGGTCGTCGCCGCCCCCGACTCGGTACGGCCCACGCTGGCCTGGGGGGCGGGCGCCGCCGCCGTGCTGCTGTCCACCGCCGTGGCCACCGCCGTCCACGCCCGCGCCACCACGAACCGGCTGCGCGCCCGTCTCGCGGCGGAGACCCACCGGTTCACCGGCGAGATCAGCCGGCTCGTGTCCGCCTCCGCGGCCGAGGGCCAGCGCTTCACCGCCGAGACCGCCCGGATCAAGGCCGCCGCAGCGGCCGAGACGGCGCGGATCACCGCGCAGGCCCTCGCCGAGACCGAACGGCTCACCGCCGAGACCGAGCGGCTCGGCGCCCGCGCGGCCCACAGCGAGACCGAGCGTTCCGCCGCGATCGCCGCCTGCGCCAACGCCGCGGGCCGCATGCAGGCCCTGTCCACCAGCATGCTCGCGGACCTGCGCGAGATGGAGCACCGGCACGCCGCCGAGGACGTGCTCGGCGATCTGCTCCACCTGGACCACCGCACCGCCCAGGCCGGCCGCCTCGCCGACTCCATCGCCGTGCTGACCGGCGCCCGCTCCGGGCGGCGCTGGGCGAAGCCGATCGTGATGGAGTCGATCCTGCGCGGCGCGATGGGCCGGATCAGCGGCTATCAGCGCGTACGCCTCCACTCGACCAGTGATGTCGCGGTCGCCGGTCACGCGGCCGAGGGCGTCATGCACGCGCTCGCCGAACTCCTGGACAACGCGGCCAACTTCTCACCGCCCACGGCCGAGGTCCATGTGTACGTCGAGGAGGTGCCGGCCGGCATCGTCCTGACCGTCGAGGACAGCGGTCTGGTCATGAGCGATGTCCAGCTGCGCCGCGCCGAGCGCGCAGTTTCGGCCACGCACCAGGACCTGACGGGGCTCTCCGGTACCCGGCTCGGCCTCGCCGTCGTCGGCCGGCTGGCCCGCAAGCACGGTCTGACCGTGTCGTTCCGGCCGTCCGCGCGCGGCGGCACCGGCGCCCTGATGATGATCCCGCAGGAACTCCTCACCCGTGCCGCGCCGAAGGTCCCGGCCGCCCCGGCCCCGGTGTCCGAACCGGTGCCGTCCCAGCCGGTGACCCAGCCGGTGACCCAGCCCGTCCCCGAGCCGGAGCCCGCCCACGAGACGGCCGCCGCGGCCGACACCCGGCTCCCGCAGGACCCGGCACCGGCGGACTCCGCCGCGCTCCCGGACTCCCCCGCGTCCGAGACCACCCGCAACCTCCCCCGGTTCGGCGAGAGCGGACTCCCCAAGCGCCCCCGCGGCCGCACCCTCGCCGCCGCCGAGGCCCGCGCCAACGCCAACGGCACCGGCGCGACCCCGCCGCCCCGTACCGCCGACCCCAAGGAACAGGCAGCCCGCTTCAGCAGCTTCCGCCAGGCTGTCCGGCCCAATCCCCCGCACCCGGAAGAAGGCAACACCCGATGACCGCGACCACCGACGAGAAGCTCAACTGGCTGCTGGAGGGGCTCCTGGAGCGCACCCCCGGCACCCGTCATGCCCTCGTCCTGTCCAGGGACGGCCTCAAGCTGTGCCGTACCCCCGAGCTCTCCGTCGACCAGGCCGACCAGCTGGCCGCGATCTCGGCCGGTATCCAGAGCCTGTCGCACGGCGCGTCCGTCGAATTCGGTGACGGCACCGGCGGCGTACGGTCCGCCATGGCCGAGTTCTACGGCGGCGTGCTGTTCATCGTCGAGGCGGGCGCGGGCGCCCATCTCGCCGTCGTCGCCTCCGACGAGGCCGACGTCGGTCTCATCGGGCACAACATGAGCGAGCTCGTCGAGCAGCTCGGCGAGCACCTGAGCGCGCCGCCGCGCTCCTCCTCGGCCCCCGCGGCCGCCGTCGACGCGACAGCGAACGTATGACCCGCCGCCGCCCCGGCCGGGACGACGACCCGGACCGGCTGTACACCCTCACCGGTGGCCGCAGCCGGTCCGATTCGGACGCGTTCGACCTGGTGACGCTGGTGGTCTCCGAGTGCGAGCCGGTCCCCGGCATGCAGTCGGAGCACGTCACGATCCTGCGGATGTGCCAACTGCCCACCGCGGTCGTCGAGATCGCCGCGGGCCTCGGCCTGCCCGTCAGCATCGTCCGGATCATGCTGTCCGATCTGCTGGACACCGGCCGGATCAGCGCCCGCCACCCCCGTACCGCCCGTGTCGCGGACCGGCTCCCCGACCCCGACATCCTGGAACAGGTGCTCGTTGGACTCCGCAACCTCTGACCGTACCGCCCTGCAGGCGACGGCCGACAACGGACTGAAGATCGTCGTCGTCGGCGGCTTCGGGGTCGGCAAGACCACCATGGTCCGCTCCGTCAGCGAGATCCGTCCGCTGAACACGGAAGAGACCATGACCAGCGCGGGCGAGGCCGTCGACCATCTCGACGGTGTGCAGTCGAAGACGTCCACGACCGTCGCCTTCGACTTCGGCCGGATCTCGCTCGACGAACGCTCGGTGCTGTACCTCTTCGGCGCCCCCGGCCAGGAGCGGTTCTGGTTCCTGTGGGACCGGCTGTTCTCGGGCACGCTCGGCGCGGTCGTCCTCGTCGACACCCGCCGGCTCGCCGACTCCTGGTACGCGATCGACCGCCTGGAGCACCACGGCACGCCGTTCATCGTGGCGTGCAACGACTTCGGCGGCCCGCTCCACACCGAACAGCAGATACGGGAGGCGCTCGACCTCTCGGACGACATCCCCCTGGTGGAGTGCGACGCCCGGGACCGTTCATCCAGCAAGTACGTACTGATCACGCTGGTCGAGTACCTGCACGCCCTCTCGCAGGGCAAGGTCTCCACCCCGTCCGCCGCCCGTCCGGAGATCACGCCGGAGAAGACCCCGGAGCCCACCTCGTGACCCAGCCCCCGGCGCCGGCCTCCGGCTGCCCCGTGTCCCAGGGCCGCGAGCCGCTCTCCGGCCCGCGGTTCCAGACCGAACCGACCCGGCTGTACCGGGAGATGCGCCGCGACCACGGGGCCGTGGCGCCCGTCGTCCTCGACGGCGACGTCCCCGCCTGGCTCGTGCTCGGCTACCGCGAACTGCACCAGGTCACCGCCGACCCGGTGCTGTTCAGCCGGGACTCCGACCTGTGGAACCAGTGGGAGCGCATCCCCGACGACTGGCCGCTGCTGCCGATGATCGGCCGCAAGCAGCCGTCGATCCTCTACACGGTCGGCCCCCGGCACACCGAGCGCGCCGCGATGATCAGCAACGCGCTGGAGTCCGTCGACCCGTTCGCGCTGAAGCGGTACGCCGAGGAGTTCGCCGACGGACTCGTCGACCGGTTCTGCTCCACGGGCGGCACCGAGATCATCGCCGAGTACGCGATGCTGCTCCCCGCCCTCGTCCTGGCGAAGATCTACGGCTTCAGCGACACCGTCGGCGCGGAGCTCGTGGGCTCGATCAACGACATGATCGACGGCCGGGAACGGGCGCTGGCCGGTCAGCAGCACCTCGCCTCGTCCATGGTCCAGCTGCTGGTCGACAAGCACGCCGTGCCCGGCGACGACGTCGCCACGCGGATGCTCGCCGACCAGGGCGGATTCACCGACGAGGAGGTCGCCCAGGACCTGATGGTCATGATGGCCGCGGGCCACCAGCCGACCGCCGACTGGATCGGCAACTCGCTGCGGCTCATGCTCACCGACGACCGGTTCGCCGCCTCCCTCTCGGGTGGCCGGCACAGCGTCGCCGAGGCCATGAACGAGGTGCTCTGGGAGGACACCCCGACGCAGAACGTCGCGGGCCGCTGGGCCTCGCGCGACACCCACCTCGGCGGGCGCCACATCGAGGCGGGCGACCTGCTGCTGCTGGGCATCGCCGCCGCCAACTACGACCCGCAGGTCCGCACCGACGGCTCCGCGCTCACCGGCGGCAACAACGCGTTCCTCTCCTTCGGCCACGGCGAGCACCGCTGCCCGTTCCCCGCCCAGGAGACCGCCGAGGTCATCGCCCGCACCGGCATCGAGGTGCTCCTGGACCGGCTCCCGGACATCGACCTCGCCGTCCCCGCCGGACAGCTCACCCGCCGCCCGTCCCCGTGGCTGCGCGGACTGACGGACCTGCCGGTGGTCTTCACCCCCACCCCAGCCCTCGGAACCACGCTCAAAACCGCCATCGGAGGCAAGAGATGACCCGGATCGCGCTCGACCCCTTCGTCACCGACCTCGACGGCGAGAGCGCCCGGCTGCGCGCGGCCGGCCCGCTCGCCGAGGTGGAACTGCCCGGCGGGGTGCACTGCTACGCCGTCACCCACCACGCGGAGGCCCGCCAGCTGCTCACCGACAGCCGGATCGTGAAGGACATCAACGTCTGGAGTGCCTGGCAGCGCGGCGAGATACCGATGGACTGGCCGCTGATCGGCCTCGCCAACCCGGGGCGCTCCATGCTCACGGTGGACGGCGCGGACCACCGCCGGCTGCGCACCCTGGTCGCGCAGGCACTGACGGTGAAGCGGGTGGAACGGCTGCGGGCCGGCATCGAGGCGCTGACCACGGCGAGCCTGGACCGGCTGGCCGCGCTGCCCGAGGGCGAGGCGGTCGACCTGAAGGCGGAATTCGCGTATCCGCTGCCGATGAACGTGATCAGCGAACTGATGGGCGTGGACAGCGCGGACCACCCGCGGCTGAAGGAGCTCTTCGAGAAGTTCTTCTCGACGCAGACGCCGCCCGAGGAGGTCCCGCAGATGATGGCGGACCTCGGCGCGCTCTTCACGAAGATCGTCGACTCCAAGCGGGCCGAACCGGGCGACGACCTCACCAGCGCCCTGATCGCGGCCTCCGAGGACGGCGACCACCTCACCGACGAGGAGATCGTCAACACCCTGCAGCTGATCATCGCGGCCGGTCACGAGACCACGATCAGCCTGATCGTGAACGCGGTCGTCGCGCTCCAGACCCACCCCGAGCAGCGCAAGCAGGTGCTGAACGGTGAGGTGCCGTGGGAGAACGTGATCGAGGAGACCCTGCGCTGGAACACCCCCACGTCCCACGTCCTGATCCGGTTCGCCACGGAGGACGTCGAGGTCGGCGACAAGGTCCTGCCGAAGGGCGAGGCGCTGATCGTCTCCTTCGGCGCGCTCGGCCGCGACGAGGCACAGCACGGACCGACCGCCGGTGACTTCGACATCACCCGCTCCCCCAACCGCCACATCGCTTTCGGCCACGGTCCGCACGTCTGCCCGGGAGCGGCACTCTCCCGGCTGGAGGCGGGGGTGGCCCTGCCCGCGCTGTACGAGCGGTTCCCGGAGCTGGAACTCGCCGTCCCCGCGTCCGAGCTGCGGAACAAGCCGATCGTCACCCAGAACGACCTCCACGAGCTGCCGGTGGAACTGGGCTGACCCTGCCCCCGTCACGCGGTCCACGGACCGGCGCGCACGCCGTCCACGCACCGGAGCGGGTGTCTCATCCGACGGACACGGTCCTCGACCGTGTCCGTGAGGTACTACGCTCCGGTTCGTGGCCGATATCCAGATTCCCGCTGACATCAAGCCCGCCGACGGACGCTTCGGCGCCGGTCCTTCCAAGGTGCGGACGGAGGCGCTCGACGCGCTGGCCGCCACCGGTACGTCTCTTCTCGGTACGTCCCACCGCCAGGCCCCGGTCAAGAACCTGGTCGGCGCGGTGCGTCAGGGTGTGCGCGACCTCTTCTCCCTCCCCGAGGGCTACGAGGTGATCCTGGGCAACGGCGGCTCGACCGCCTTCTGGGACATCGCGACGCACGGGCTCATCGAGACGAAGTCCCAGCACCTCAACTTCGGCGAGTTCTCGTCGAAGTTCGCGAAGGCCGCCAAGCTCGCCCCGTGGCTGGCCGACCCCACCGTGATCGCCTCCGACCCCGGCACCCACCCGGACCCGCGGGCCGAGGCGGGCGTCGACGTCTACGCCTTCACGCACAACGAGACCTCGACCGGTGTCGCCGCACCGGTCAAGCGCGTCGCGGGCGCCGACGAGGGCTCCCTGGTCCTGGTGGACGCCACCTCCGGCGCGGGCGGCCTGCCGGTCGACATCACCGAGTCGGACGTCTACTACTTCGCCCCGCAGAAGTCCTTCGCCTCCGACGGCGGTCTCTGGATCGGTGTCTTCTCCCCGGCGGCCCTGGAGCGCGCCGCGCGCGTCCACGCGTCGGGCCGCCACATCCCCGAGTTCTTCAGCCTGCCCACGGCGATCGACAACTCCCTGAAGAACCAGACGTACAACACCCCGGCCCTCGCCACGCTCTTCCTCCTGAACGAGCAGCTGAACTGGCTGAACTCCCAGGGCGGCCTGGACTTCTCGGTCCGCCGCACGGCCACCTCGGCGCGGAACCTGTACGGCTGGGCCGAGGACTCCAAGTACGCGACCCCGTTCGTCTCCGACCCGGCGAAGCGCTCGCAGGTCATCGGCACGATCGACTTCGCGGACGAGATCGACGCCTCGGCCGTCGCCAAGGTGCTGCGCGCCAACGGCATCGTCGACACCGAGCCCTACCGCAAGCTGGGCCGCAACCAGCTGCGCGTGGCGATGTTCCCGGCCATCGACCCGGCGGACGTCCAGGCGCTGACGGCCTGCATCGACTACGTGATCGAGAAGCTGTAACGGTCACGCGGTCACGCGTACGGAGGGCCTCGCGCACATCGGATGCGCGGGGCCCTTCGCCGTTCACCCGACCGGGTGGCGGGGTGCCTTCCGGGTACGGGCGGCACGATCGTCCTACGATGATGGCCTCGACAACACCCCTTCAGGAGGCCCGCAATGTCTGCAGCAGCAGTCGAGCACCCCTGTGACGGTGAGCCGGAATCGCTGCTCGAAACGGCCAACATCCTCACGGAGCAGCACCCGGGTTACCGCGTCGAGATCATCGGAGGCGTCATCACCGTGGCCCCACCCCCGGACGGCCTGCACGCCAATGCGCTGACCACGCTCATGATTCCCTTCCTGGCCGCAGGGATCCACGGCGAGGAGACCAAGGTCCTCCAAGGCATGGGCCTCTGGCTCCCCGGCGGCCCCGAGGACTACGCCATCCCGGACCTGGCGGTCGTCGACGCCGATTTCGACGAGCATCCGGCCGAGAACAACTGCTACGACCCCGCCGTCTTCCGCCTCGTGCTGGAGGTCACCTCCAGCAACTACAACCAGGACCTGCGCAACAAGGTCGCCGCCTACGCGGAGGCCAAGATCCCGGTCTACGTGATCGTCGACCGCGAGCACGGCCGGGTGCACGTCCTGACCGAGCCCATGGGCGGCGGTTACGACAGCCACCAGGTGTACGCCCCCGGGCAGACAGTCGCGCTGCCCGATTCGATCGGTGCCCCGGTGACGCTCGATGTCGCCGAGCTCATCCGGGCCGGACGGCGCCGTAGCTGATCAACCGGCCGCCGCCAGCACCTTCCTGAGCCGGGTGACGCCCGCCGCCCACTCCTTGTCCCCTGCGTCGTCCCACAGCTCACGCAGCTCCGAGGATTCGCCCAGCACCGCGTCGAGGGCCTTCACCGCGAGGGGACGAAGGTCCACCGACAGGGTGGGCAGCGCCTTGTCGGGTCCGTACGAAGTGGTCACCGCCTCTCCCTCCGGGCACTGGGATCCGACCAGCGCGGCCGCCGCGACCGCCTCCTCGCCCTCGTCGCTGTCCAGGTAGTCCGCCGCGATCGCGATGCCCAGAACCTTGCGGATGACCGCTTCCCGCTCGGTCTCGGGAACGGCATCCAGGTTTCCCGAGAAGTCCGCGGCGGTGTCGTTGTCGAAATGACCGGTGTCCCAGGTGCCCATGAGGTCCCCTCAGCAAATGGCGGTGTCCGCTGGTGGGTTCCACCGGCAGACACCATCCTCACAGCCACCACTGACAACGAAGGCCGGGTCAGCCGGCCTGCCAACACCGCGGCGGCCCGCGCACCGGGCCCCGCCCCCCGTTCCCGTCCAGGAAGACCACGCCCATGCCGCCGTCCGCCACCGCCGTCCCGCCGCACGAGTTCACCCTCACCCGGGCGGTCCGCGCCCTGGAGTCCGGCGAGCTGACCGCGACCGCGCTGCTCGCCGACTGCCTCGACCGGATCGACGCCCGCGAGCCGGTGGTCGGGGCCTGGGAACATCTCGACCGGGACGCCGCCGTGCGACGGGCCCGCCTGCTGGACGACGGCCCCCGCCAAGGTCTCCTGCACGGTGTTCCGTTGGGCGTGAAGGACATCATCGACACCGCCGACCAGCCCACCGGTTACGGCTCGCCCCGCCACCGGGGCCACCGTCCCGACCGGGACGCGTGGTGCGTGGCCAGGCTGCGCGCGTCCGGCGCGGTGCTCGTCGGCAAGACGGTGACCACCGAGTTCGCGTACTTCACCCCCGGCCGGACCGCGAACCCGCACGCCCCGCACCACACGCCCGGCGGGTCCTCCAGCGGTTCGGCCGCGGCCGTCGCCGACCGCATGGTCCCGCTCGCCCTCGGCACCCAGACCGCCGCGTCGACCATCCGCCCGGCCGCGTACTGCGGCACCGCGGGCCATGTCGCCACGCCGGGCGCCTTTCCGCTCACCGGCATCGCCGGCCTCAGCCCCACGCTCGACTCGCTCGGCCTGCTGACCCGGACGGTCGAGGACCTCGCCCTGGCCCGCGCCGCCCTGCTCGGCCGTACCGCGCACAGCCGGGACGCGGTCCTGCCGGACGTCCCGCACCCCGTGGTCCTGATCTGCTCCGGCACGGGCCCCGGCGCGCCGGATCGGACGGCGTACGGTTTCCACCCCACCGACGGGGCCATGGACCGGGCGATGGAGGACACCCGCCGCACGCTCCTCGCCGCCGGGGCCGAGGTGCGTGAGCTGGCGATCGACGCGGATCTCGCCGAGCTCGTGCGGACCCACACCACGGTCATGGCGTACGAGGCCGCCCGTGCCCTCGCCACCGAGTACGACGCGGGCGCCCTGAGCACCACGCACATCACGGACGACTCACGCGCCGCATCCGATGCGTACGCGCCAGGGCCCCCCGCCGGTACCCCCGGCGAGCAGCCCCTCAGCGCCCCTCTCCGCCGTCTCGTCGAGGACGGCCACCGTGTCTCGCGGCTCGACTATCTGGATGCGCTGGACCACGCGGCCGCACAGCGCCGCCGTCTCCAGGCGCTGTTGGAGTCGGCGGACGCCGTCCTCGCCCCGGCCGCCGTCGGCCCCGCCCCCGCGGGCCTGGCCGCCACCGGCTCCCCGGTCTTCAGCCGGCCCTGGCAGGTGCTGGGGCTGCCGGCCGTGGCAGTCCCGGGCCACCGGGACGCGGACGGACTCCCTCTCGGGGTGCAGTTGATCGGCCGCGTCGGCGGCGACGAGCATCTGCTGGCCGTCGCCCATCGCGTGGAACGCCTGCTGACCGCTTCGGACGGCTGACCACGGGGCGAGGGCTCTCACTCAGCCCGCCCCGCCCCGCTCCCAGCGCCGTTCGCCGTCGCACCACGCCTGCGTCGGCACCAGCCCGGCGGCGGCGGCCACGGCGGCGGACGCGGCGTGGTCCGGATGGACATGGGCGACGACGGTCCGCACCGCTCCTGTTCCCGTCAGACGGGCCACCAGCCCCGCCGCCGCCTCCTTGGCGTATCCCCGCCCCTGCCACCGCGTCCCGACCACCCAGGCGATCTCCGCCTCCGCGTCCCGCGCGTGCACCGTCGCCTGTACGTAACCGGCCAGGCATCCCTCGTCCCGTACCCGCAGCACCCAGTTCCACCACGCCACCCCGGGATCCGGCGAACCGGCGGTCCAGCGTGCGTAGCGGACTCGCAGTTCACCGGCGCTCTCCGGGGCGCCGCCGGTGTACGTGTGCAGGGCCGGGTCGGCCAGCACGGCCGCCATCTCGTCCGCGTACGCGACCCGCAGGGGCAGGACGTCGAGCCGCTCGGTGGAGAAGGGGTCGGCACCGCTGTTCGTCATGGCACCCGATCGTATGCGCGCCGGTCGTCCGGCCTGTGTGCGCCGGTTCGTCGGGAAGTTGCTCAGCGGCTCAGTCGCCGGAACCGGCGCACCGCCGACGGCCATGAGGAGCGGCGGCCATCCGCTGATGGCGGCGCTCTCCGAGGACGCGTTCAGCTACGACGTCGACCACTTCGCGTTCGGCCTGCAACGGCTGCTCGACGGCTTCGGCGTGCTCGTCGAGCGGCGCGCCGGGGGCTGACGCGGGGCCGGGCCGCACGCGCGGGAGACCGGCCGTCGGTCGGTCAGCCGCGGCCACGGCGCCGTTTCATGAAGGCGAGCGCTCCCACGGCGGCGAGCACCAGCGCTCCGACCAGCGTGCCGCCCCTCGTCCCGTCGCCGCTCCCACCAGCGGCGGACGACGACGCGCCGCCGCCCCCCTTCGACGGCGACGTGCCCCCGCCGCCTCCGTCGCTCTGCACGTCCACCCGCGCCACATCGCTCCGCTCCCCCTCCGAGCCGAACATCAGCGCCGAGCCGTCCGCCGTGTACGTCACCGACTCGGCCTGCCGCTGGAGCGGCGCCCGGACCGCGTGGTCGGCGCCGAGCCTGCCGTTCCCGAAGGCGTAGGCACGGGCGCTGAAGTACGAACGCAGCACCAGCTCCTTGCCGTCCGGCGAGAAGGCGCCGTCCGTCACCCACGGCACCTCCCCCACACGCCGGAAGACGTTGGTGGCACCGGTGGTGAGCTTCGCGGGGCCCTCGTACAGCCCGCCGCCGTCCTCGTTCTTCGACGCGATGTAGACGCGCCCGGTCGTGGGGTGGACCATCAGCGCCTCGGCGTTGCGCGGGCCGTCGGCGTACTTCACGTCGAACTGCGTGGCGCGGACCGTGGCGTCCTTGAGCTGCTTCGGCTCCGGGAAGCGGTAGATCCAGACGTGTTCCCAGCTGCCGTTCAGGTTGTCGCCGATGTCACCGACGTACAGATCGCCGTCGGGCCCCAGCGAGATGGCCTCCACGTCGCGGGGGCGGCCCACCCCCCGCATGGTGATCGTCGCGACGGTCTTCCCGGTGCGGGAGTCGACGGCGTAGACGTACGGCCCGTCGTCGCTGTCGTTGTGCGTCCAATAGACGCCGGGGTGGGTGCGGCTGGCCGCGAGGCCGCTGGACTCGGTGATCCTGGGGTCCTCGATCGTGAAGCTCCGGTCGGCTCCGTCTCCGGCCGTCGCGGGAGCCGCCCCCGCGAGGAGAAACAGCGCGGCGGCTCCGGACACAGTCAGGTACGAACGCATGGACCCAAGTGTCCATCGTCACGTCGCAGGCCGCAGGAGTGATCCGCGATGATGACGCCATGCGTTTCACGTTTGTCGGCGATTCCATGACGATCGGCCGCGCCGGCGACTTCACCTGGCGCTACCGGATGTGGCAGCACCTGGATTCCGTCCTCGGCACCCCGTTCGAGATCGTCGGCCCGCGCAGCGAGCTGTACGACACCGGGACGAACACCCCCGTCTCGTACGCGTACGGCGCACCGGACTTCCCGGTCGGGGCCCGTGCCCATCTGGCCGGCTGGGGCGAGGGCTGGCTGCACATGGCCCCGGTGATCGCCGACACCGTCACCGAGCACCGCACGGACGTCCTGCTGGTCTCGCTCGGCCTGATAGACCTCGGGTTCTATACGGACAGTGGCCGGACCGCCCTGAACGCAAGGGCGTTCATCACGGCGGCCCGCATCGCGAACCCGCACGTCAAGATGGTGCTGCTGCCGGTGATACCGAACATACGGGCCGAGTCGGACGCGCCGTTCGCCGCCGAGTGCGACCGCTTCAACGAACTCCTCGCGAAGGCCGTCGCCGACCTCGACGACCCGATGTCCCCGATCCTGCTGGCCTCCCGCCCGCCGGGGTACGACATCCACCGGGACACGTACGACGGGACGCACCCCGGTCCCACCGGCGAACACAGGCTGGCGGGGGCGTTCGCCGACGCGATGCACCAGGCATGGGGCCTGGGCGGCCCGTACACGGCCCGCGCGTAGGGCCTGTCCGCCGCCCCCGCGCCTCGCCGCCGGTGCCTCACCGCCCCGAGGGCCGGGCCCGGACGTGCATCCGCTCGCCCTGCTGACCGAACAGGCTGAGGAATTCGACCGGCTCGGGCCCGGCGCTGGCCCACGCGTGCGGTGTGCGCGTGTCGAACTCCGCGACCTCGCCCGCCGTGAGGACCAGATCGTGCTCGCCCAGCACCAGCCGCAGCCGCCCTGCCAGTACGTACACCCACTCGTACCCCTCGTGCACCCGCTGCTCCAGCTCGCCCGTGGCACCGCGCCCGCCGGGCAGGATCTGCTTGTACGCGTGCAGCCCGCCGAGGTGCCGGGTCAGCGGTACGAACGTCATGCCGTCCCGGGTGAAGGGGCGGAAGTGGATGCGTGGATCGCCGGTGGGCGGGGCGCCGACGAGTTCGTCGAGCTGGACGCCGTACGCCTTGGCCAGGGGCAGCAGCAGTTCGAGCGTGGGTTTGCGGCCGCCCGACTCCAGGCGCGAGAGGGTGCTCAGCGAGATCCCGGTCGTCCCGGCGAGCTGCGCCAGGGTCGTACCGCGTTCCCGGCGCAGGGCGCGCAGCCGGGGCCCGACGCCCGTCAGTACGTTCGAGACCTCGTCGTCCGTACGCCCCACATGCTCCGCGCCTTCATCCATGCCGCCATTATTCGCCGTCCGCGTTTGCCGTCCCGGCAACGGGGCGTGTCAGGACGGCAGGATCATGGCCAGCGAGAGCCGGGTCAGCTCATCGGTCAGCCACTCGGCGTTGACCTGGCGGGGGCGGCGGCCATGGTGGGCCATGAGCTCGTCCACCGAGTGGTTCAGCACGGTGACGGTCACGTGATGGTCGCTGGGTACCGCCTCGCCGCGGCGCACGGCACGCTCGGCCTCGGAGGTCAGGAACTCGATCCACATGGCCCGCCAGGTCCCGAGGTGTTTGTCCACCTCCCGGCTGACCCCCAACGCCTCGACAAAGGCCACCCTGGCCGCGCACGGGTCCTCGGTGACCGCGTTCACATAGGCGTCGAAGAGCAGCCGGACCCGTTCCGCCGTCGGACAGTCCTCCATGCCCTCGGCCATCAGGGCGTTCTCGGCGGCGCGCAGCCCGTAGGTCGCCACCTCGTCGTAGATCGCCATCAGGAGCACCTCCCGCGAGACGAACTCCTGCTGGAAGATGTGGACGGGCACCTTCGCCTGCTCGCACAGGTCCTCGATGCTCGTGTGCGCGTACCCGTACGCGGCGAACAACTGGCGTCCGGCCCGCAGGAGTCGGTCCCGCGCCCCCGGCCCCTCCACGGCCTGTCCGGCCACCCTGCTCCGCTGGTTCGCCACGACACCCACCATCGGTCCTCCTTCGTCGTCCGTACCGCTGCCCCCACTCTCCACGCTCCGCGCTGCCGGTGGGGTCTCCGCCACACCCTCGCCCCCGCGTAGGACGGCACCTCGGTCAAGTCCGATTGCCCATCGAACCGTTGCTGCTACGGTCTGAATTTTGGACTCCGGGAGGCGCCCGGACCGCTGCCCGCCGCTGAGCGGACGCTCCCGACCGGCGCACGGACGCGACACGGAAACCACCGAAGAAACAGCCCCCGACGGGCCCGGAACCACCCTCTTCACACCCCCTCGCGGACGACGGCACGCCCGAAGAGGCCGGGCATGAGGGGGCGTTGCCTCACCACTCGTCCGGGGCCGCCAGGCACCCACCAGGGACCGGGACCGGCACCTCACGAGGACCGGGTTGCACCGCCTTGCGGATCTACGATTGCCCCTCCTGGGAAGGGAATCCGCATGGACCGGAACATACGTACGGTGGATGACGTGCTCAACCTCCTGGACAGCCTTTTCACCCGGGAGGCCGACCGGTGGACGGCGGACGGGGCCTCGTGGTGGGCCGGCGAGCCGTTCTGGACTCCGGCGGCATGAAGTCCCCCGGACGCCGCACGGCCGGTGAAGCGCGGGCTTCACCGGCCGTGGTGTTCCCGGGACGGGAGAGGCGGACGGGGCGTGCCCGGCCGCGGACCGTCAGGCCCGGGTGGTGCAGATCGTGTTGTACGGGCGGCCCGGACTCGGGAACAGTTCCAGGGGCTCGTCGGTCCCGGACGGGCATTCGGCCTTCGTCTTGGTCAGGCCGAGCACCTTGGCCACACCGCTGCCCCCGCTGCCGCAGGCGACCTCCTTGGCCTGGTCGTCCACGCAGTCGCCCTTCACCAACTGACCGCCGCCCGCTCCCGGGTCACCGGGGTGGTCACCGGAGAGATTGCGGCTGCAGATGGTCTTGCTGGGGATGCCGGCACTTGCGTCGCCGGAGCCGAAGGAGACCTTCACCGAGATGATCGCGTCCGTCCCGGGCGGGCACTGGATGGAATCGGAGAAGATGGCACCGTCCTTGATTTCGAGGGCCTTGATCGTCGCCTTGGAGTCGTCGCAGTCCATGGCCTGGTAGGCGTCCTTCGACCGGCCGCTGTCGGGACCGGCGCAGTCGCCGACCTTCCAGTCCTTGGCCACGTGGCTCCCGCCGCTGGACGACTGACTGCAGGCGGTGGCGGCCCCCAGGACGAGCGCGAGGGCGAGGACCGCCTTCGCGCAGTCCGGAAGAGCTCTACGAGAACCGCGCCGCGACGAGGAATCGGTGCCGCCGCTTCGGCTGCCGCTCCAAGATCGCGTGCTGCCGTCAACGCTCATGCTTCTCCTTGAGTCCGTGAGTGGGGGGTGTGGCCCGCATGGGGGCGCGCGTGAGGACGACCGGACCGAGCCCCGCGGTTCCCGGAACGAGCCGCCCATCTCACGAGCGCCGCCCGATCAACTCCCGGTATTCGTACGTATTTTGACGTGTCAGCGCCGCCGGAGCGGGGGCGCGAACGCGACGTCCGCGGCGTGCGCGACGACCTCCAGCTCGCTGCCGAGAGCCCATTCGGCGACCCGCGAGACCGCGGCGGCCGGAACCACGTCACTGATGCCGGGTGCCGCCGGGATGTCGTGCGTCGCGTGGGCGTCGTGCGGCATGACGACCCGGTACCCCAGCGCCAGGGCGGTACGGGCTGTCGCCTGGACGCACATCTCGGACATCACACCGCAGATGGCGAGCGCCCGTACCCCGGAATCGTTCAACAGACCGCCCAGCGGCGTCTCCCGGAAACCGTCGTCCTGAGTCTTGCGGACGACGAACTCCGCGGGGCCCGCCTCGACCTGGTGGTGGAGTTCCCAGCCGGACGTGTGCGGCTCGTCGCCCGCCCCGGGCGCCCCGTCGTTCTGCACGTGCACGACGAGCGCCCCACCCCGCCGGGCCCGTGCGATCAGGTCCGCGGTCCGGTCCACGAGCCGGTCCGTCTCGGGCACCGCCCTGTCACCCGAGACGGCGGCCGACTGAACGTCCACAACGAGCAGGGCCTCTACGGGCATCGCACGACTACTGGTCATCCCGCCATCATGTCCGCCCGCGCCGGGCACTTCCACATGCTTTCTCCCGACCGTTCGGCCCACGACATCGAAGCCGGCCAGGCCCACAACGCCTCGTGGCGCCAAGACAGTTGCCGACGGCCGGGCGAGACGGCGCCCTCGGATTCGGACCGCTGCGGGATTCCGCGAACGCGCACATCGTCTGATCGAGATCTATTTGATGATCAATCACCATCAATAGCACTTCGGCCTGATAGACCAAGGCGCCGAGGAAGACGTCGATTCCGACATATCAGACAATCACAGGAAGGGCTACTGTGGAGTTTCCTGTCAGCAGTGGTCACCGGTCCGCATGCCGGTGGCTGCTCCGCGCGGCGCGATCCGCTGTATGGCGTGGCGTCGCGATGTTGGTGGCCTTCGGGCTGGCGATGGGCTCGCTGGCCATGGCCGCATCCCCAGCCGCAGCCGCGGCCAGTGGCGGCAATGAGGTCCTGACATGGGGCCGCAATCAGTATGGCCAACTGGGTAATGGGAGCACATCCCCCAGTACCGGCCCGGGCAGTGAGGTTCCGATCGCGGCCTCGCTGCCCGCGGGCACCACCGTCACGGCGGTGGGTGGCGGTTATGGCTTCTCCGTGGCCCTGACGTCCACCGGCCAGGTGCTGACGTGGGGGCAGAATGACGTAGGTCAGCTGGGTGACGGAACATTCACCAACACCACAGTGCCGGTCGAGGTTCACCTGCCCGCCGGAGTCACGGTCACGGCGATCGCCGTGGGCGATGACCACGTCCTGGCTCTGACGTCCACCGGCGACGTCTGGGCCTGGGGATACAACGAGTGGGGCCAGTTGGGCAACGGCAACACCGGCACGGACAGCAACGTGCCGGTGCTGGTGCACCTGCCCGCCGGCACCACGGTCACGGCGATCTCCGCCGGCGCCGGTCACAGCTTGGCGCTGACGTCCACCGGCCAGGTGCTGGCCTGGGGAGACAACGACTTCGGTCAGTTGGGCGACGGCACCACCACCAACCGCAACGAACCGGTCCTGACGCACCTGCCTACCGGAACCACGATCACGTCGATCGCCGGAGGCGATGACCACAGCTTGGCGTTGACCTCCACGGGGGAGGTTCTGGCCTGGGGATACAACGGTTACGGCCAACTGGGCAACGGCACCACCACCAGCAGCAGCCTGCCGGTCCAGACCCACCTGCCCGCCGGAACCACGGTCACCTCGCTCGCCGCCGGCAGCGGCTTCCAGAGCTTCGCGCTGACGTCCACCGGCCAGGTACTCGCCTGGGGAGACAACGCCCACGGCCAGTTGGGCGACGGCACCACCACTCGCCGCACCGAACCGGTCCAGGTGCAGCTTCCCGCCGGCACCACGGTCACCGCGCTCGACAGCGGCGATGACCACACGGTGGCGTTGACCTCCACCGGCCAGGTTCTGGCGTGGGGCTACAACCGCTACGGCCAGGTCGGCGACGGCACCACCACCGACCGCCTGGTTCCCGTCCTGGTGGACCTGGCCGCCGACTCCACCGCCGTCGCGATCGGCGCCGGCAGCTACCACAGCCTCGCCGTCGCCGGCTCGCCGCAGAGCACGACGACGAGTCTCACGGTTCGCCCCGGACAGGCCCACGTCGGCAAGCCGGTCACCTTCACGGCCACCGTGACCTGTACCGCAGGCACTCCGACCGGCACGGTCAACTTCACCACCGACGGTCGGGTCATCGGCACCGCCACCCTCGACAGCAACGGCATCGCCACCCTCGTCGTCAAGAACCTCGCCAAGGGCACCCACGCCATCACGGCTCACTACGAGGGCAGCGAAACGTGCCCCGCTTCGAGTTCCGATCCCGTCTCCGTCACCATCACCAAGCCCAAGCCGAAGCCCCACCCCAAGCCCCACCCCAAGCCCCACCCCAAGCCCCACCCCAAGCCCCACCCCAAGCCCCACCCCAAGCCTCACCCCAAGCCGAAGCCCAAGCCGAAGCCCCACCGGCCCGGCCCGGACCACCCTCACCCGAGCCACCGTTCCGCACTCTGATGCCGGGACAGCAGACAGCATCTCCGGCACCATCACCACGGCCGCAGGAGCCCCCGCAGCGGTAGTCACAGGGGATGGCTCATCCGGCGTCGCTGCCCCGGGGCTCCGGCCCCGGGGCAGTGACGTGCGAGCCGCAGGGAACTCGGCAATCAGGCGGCAGGGCACCGAAGCTGCGAGGAGGCCACAGGCCGGAGGACCAGCCCGGCGAGGCCCGGAAGCCGCTGCGGAACTCGCCGCTCTCACCCGCCCCATCGGGGGCCTCGGGTACACAGTCGCTCACGGGAACACTCCCGGAACAACTGCTCTCCGCGGCCTGCGTCCCGGCCACGGCCAGGTCCCCGCGTGGCTGCCGATGGAGGCGTACGTGGTCATCCTGTCGATCCTCTCCGAGGCCTTGGCCTTCCTGGCCTTCGGCCTGATCGCCCGGTGGGGCGAAGTCTGGCCGTCCTGGATCCCGGGGTTGCGCGGCCGCCGGGTGCCGATCGCCGCGGCGGTGATCCCCGCCGGTTTCGGCGCTCTGATCCTGACCGCGATGTGGAGCTGGGGTCTTGTCACCGCCGCGTTCGGCGTGACGGCACAGTTGCGTCCCCTGCCGCCCGACAACCCCCTGACCCTCCACGACTGGCACTCCGCGCTGATGCTGGCCGCCTACGCCCCGCTGGTCCTGTGGGGTCCGCTGCTCGGCGCGTTGACGATCGCCTACTGGCGGCGGCGGGCAAGAAGGTGCCGGGCGACGCTGCGGCCGACCCCTCCTGACCGCTCAGCGCGCGAGGCGGCCCAGCAGTGAACCGGCGGCGACGATGCCCACCAGTGCCGCGAAGGCGAGGACCGCGAGGTCGAGGCCGAGGTGAGCCTGGGTGCCGATGAGCAGTCCGCGCAGGGCGTCGACCTCGTAGCTCAGCGGGTTCACCCTGCTGACGGCCTGGAGCCAGCCGGGCATCAGGGCGACCGGGTAGAGCGCGTTGGACGCGAAGAACAGCGGCATGGTGATGGCCTGGCCGATACCCATCAGGCGGTCGCGGGTCAGGACGATCCCGGCTATCGACATCGACAGGCAGGAGAAGAACGCCGAGGCGAGCACGACCACCACGACAACACCCAGCAGCCGCAACGGGTTCCAGGTCATGCCGACACCGATCAGTGCGGCGATCACGATGACGACCGCGGCCTGGATCACCGCCTTCACCCCGGCGGCGAAGGCCTTGCCCGTCACCAGGGCGGTGCGGGGCGTGGGGGTGACCATGAGTTTGGTGAGGACGCCGGAATCCCGCTCCCAGATGATCATGATGCCGTAGAAGATCGCGATGAACATGGCGGACTGGGCGATGATGCCGGGCGCGAGGAAGTCGAGATAGGGGACGCCGCCGGTCGGGATGGCGTGGATACGGGAGAACGTCACGCCGAAGATCAGCAGCCAGAGGGCGGGCTGGACGGCGCGGGTGTAGATCTCGGTGCGGTCGTGGCGCAGCTTCTGCATTTCCACGACGCACATCGCGATGACGCGCGCGGGGACGACGCGCCAGCCGGTGCGGGGCGGTGGCGGGGTCAGCAGCAGCGCGAAGCGCTGTTCCGGAGGGCCGGACTCAGCCGAGGCGGGATGCGGTGCGACGGGTACGGCGGACATCTCGGAACGCTCCCTTCCGTTCGTCGGAACCGGAGCCGGAACCGGGGTCGTCCAGTCCGCGCCCGGAGTGGTACCGGAAGACGTCCTCCAGGGACGGCGGCGGCAGGCCCGTCTCGTCGGAGTCCCGGCGGTGGACGACGAGTTCCTTCTTCAGCTCGGCGGGGGTGCCGAGCGCGCGCAGCCGGCCCAGGTGCATCAGCGCGAGCCGGTCGCAGCGCTGGTCGGCCTCGTCCATGGAGTGGGTGGTGACCAGCACGGTCATGCCGGTGCCGATCCGTATCTCGGTGATGCGGTCCCAGACGCTGTCCCGCGCGATCGGGTCCAGGCCGATGGTGGGCTCGTCCAGGATCATCAGCCGGGGCGCGCTGACCAGGGCCTGCGCGAGTTCGAGGCGGCGGACCATGCCGCCGGAGTACGTGCCGACGAGCCGGTGCGCGACCTCGCCGAGGCCGACCGCGTCCAGGGCCTGGGAGACCCGTGCGGCACGCCGGCGGCGGGGCACGTCGTAGACGCGGGCGAAGAGCTGGACGTTCTCCCGGCCGGTGAGGCTCGCATCGGCGGACAGCTGCTGCGGTACGTAACCGAGCAGACGCCGCACCGCCATCCGGTGCCGGGCCGCGTCCTGGCCGAACACCTCGATGACGCCGGGCGGTACGGGCAGCAGTGTGGTGATCGCGCGCAGGGTGGTGGTCTTGCCCGCGCCGTTGGGCCCCAGAAGGCCGAACACCTCCCCCGGGCGGACCAGCAGATCCAGGCCGTCGACGGCCTTCGCGTCGCCGAAGCTGTAGCTCAGCCCGGTGCAGTTGAGGGCGGGCGTGGTCTCCGTGGTCACGCGATCTCATCTCCTTCGCGCAGCGAGTCGGCGAGTCTGCGCAGGGCCGGGAGCGCGGCGGTCAGTGCCGCCCGGTCGGCCGCTTCCAGTCCGGCCAGGTGTTCGCGGAAGAGCGCCTCGCGGCGGGCGTGCCAGTCGCGCAGCCTCCCGGTCCCCGCGGGGGTCGGGTACAGCAGCGCGGCGCGTCCGTCGCCGGGGTCCTTCTCCCTGCGCAGCAGCCCTTCGGCGACGAGGTGGTTCACCAGGGTGCTGACCGAGTTGGCCGCGAGACAGAGATGGTGCGCGGCCGTCGAGACCCGGATGCCGGGCTCGGCGGCCACCAGCCGCAGCAGCTCGGCGTGCGCCCCTCGCACCCGGGGGACGCTCAGACCACTCCACAGGCGTCGCCGGGCGAGCCGCTGGATGCGGGGCAGGAGTCCGGCGAGCTCATCGGGGAGATCACCCGCCGTCATCTGACCATTTTAGCTCCGTATACGAGCTAATGTCCCTATGTGGAGCGGTCCGGACGGAGGGGCGGTCCGCCCGCCGCTCGACCGCCCGGAACCGTGGGCTCACCGCTCCGTGAACCGCTCCCCGCACCGACTGCAGAACACCGGCTCGGGGTCCTGCGAGAGCCGGCCGCACCCGGGGCAGACCCGGTCCAGCATGCAGGGCGCCTCGCCGCCCTCGGACGCCGCCGGGGACGCGGCCCGGGACGGGGCCGAGGACTTGATCATCAGGCCGGGGCGGCGGCGGTGGACGGTCACGTACGCCAGCCCCTCCGGCCCCGCGACGAGCGCGCGGCGCGAGGTGCGGGGCAGCCAGACGACCGTGGTCGGGGTCAGGTCCGTCGCGTCGCCGCCGCCGGCCACGACCCGGCCGCCGCCCGCGACGACGACGAGCAGGACGTCCAGGACGTCCTCCTGATGCTCACCGACCTCGGCGCCCGCTGGGAGGCATACCAGATTGGCGTCCAACTCGCGCCCGCTCTCGGCCAGTTGCCACAAGGCGCCGCGCTGCTCGGGGGACGCGGTGTCGAGCAGATCATTCAGTACGGCCAGTGCCCGGGGTGCGGAATTCACAGCGCTCAGGCTACGCCCGCCCTACGCTGACCCCTTTGCCCGCCGAGCCGAGGGAGCCGCCGCGCCATGATCCGCAAGCCCGACGAGAAGTACCCGCATATCGAACCGTACGAGCACGGCATGCTCGATGTCGGCGAAGGCAACCTCGTGTACTGGGAGGTGTGCGGCAACCCGGACGGCAAACCCGCGGTCGTCGTGCACGGCGGCCCGGGATCGGGCTGCGACGAACGGACCCGGCAGTACTTCGACCCGGAGCGCTACCGCGTGGTCCTCTTCGACCAGCGGGGCTGCGGCCGTTCCACCCCCCACGCGAGCGACCCGGCCACCGACATGCGGTTCAACACGACCGACCGGCTGATCGCCGACATGGAACGACTGCGCCGCCACCTCGGGATCGACAACTGGCTGCTGTACGGCGGTTCCTGGGGCTCGACGCTGATCCTCGCGTACGCCGAGCAGCACCCCGAACGGGTCTGCGAGATCGTGATTCCGGCGGTGACGACGACCCGGCGCAGCGAGATCGACTGGCTGTACCGGGGCGCCGGACAGATCTTCCCCGAGGCGTGGGAACTGTTCCGGTCGGGTGTGCCGGAGGCCGGGAGCGACGCGACCGCGGACGTCCTCGCCGCGTACGCCCGGCGAATGGAGAGCCCCGACGCCGGTGTACGGGAGAAGGCGACGGCCGACTGGTGTGCCTGGGAGGACGCGGTGCTCTCCCAGGAGACGAACACCGGACCGCCGCCGTACAGCGGGCGCCCCGACCGGGCGCGGCAGGCGCTGGTGCGGATCTGCTCCCACTACTTCTCCCGGGGTGCCTGGCTGGAGGAGGGGCAGCTGATCCGGGACGCGGGGCGGCTGGCGGGGATTCCGGGCGTGCTGGTGCACGGGCGGTTCGACCTGGGCGGCCCGCTGATCACCGCGTGGGACCTGACGAAGGCGTGGCCGGACGCGGAACTGACCGTGATCGACGCTGCGGGGCATCTGGGCGGTCCGGCGACGAGCCGGGCGGTGCTGGCGGCGCTGGACCGGTTCGCGGTCCGGACCCGGCCAGAGCGTCCCTGACGTACCAACCCGGCGCTCCCCGGACCTACGCGGTGCCACCCGCGTAGACACCACGGCGTCGGACCATGGCAAGCTGTGTCTCCGCTGTATGCGCGCGGTAGCACTCGTACCCCCCACTGGTCTTGTGACGACCGGTGCTGTCGCCCGACGCAGCACGTGACGGAACGACAGTCCAAAACGATCCCTGGGGTACGACTTGAGATCGAAGAAGAGAATCTGGATCACGGCTGCCGTGGCAACGGCCGGCGTGGCGGGTGTCCTGGTCTTCGAGGGAGTGACGGGCAATCCCTCGGTGGAGCCGGACGCCAAGTCCGGCCCGGCCAGGACCGATGTGCGCGCGACCGCGCTGAAGGTCGACGGCGACGGCACCACCGCCGTGCTCGGCAAGCGGGACACCAAGCCCTTCAGCATGCTGGGCGTCACCTGGACCGACCCGGCGGCCAAGGTCGCGGGAGCCGTGGAGGTACGGACCCGGTCCGCCGCCGACGGGAAGTGGACGTCGTGGCTGCCGCTCGAAACCGACGTCGACGGGCGCGCGGAGACCGGCCGCTCCGGCGTGCGAGGGAGCACCGAGCCGCGCTGGGTCGGCCCGTCCAACGGTGTCGAGGTACGGATCAACGCGGGTGGCAAGGTCTCCACGAAGCTGCCCGCGGGGCTGCGGCTGGACACCGTGGACCCGGGCCGGAGCGGCACCCTGAACGCGGACCCCGCCGCCTTCACCGCCGACCTCCCCGCGGACACCCCCCCGACCGATCCGACCGAGGACCCTTCGGACCCGGTCACGCCCGAGCCGCCCACGTCGCCCGCGCCCGGCGACGCCACGGAACCGCCCGCCGAGGTCCCGCCGACCGAGCCGGCATCGCCGCCCCCGTCCACCCCGGCCACGGACGTCACGACTCCCCCGGCGAGCCCGAGCCCTTCGGCGTCCGCGAGTGCGTCCCCGTCCGAGACTCTGCCGCCCGCACCGCCGTCGACCGTGCCGAAGCCGCCCATCACCCCGCGTGCGGGCTGGGGCGCCGACGAGTCGATCAGCCCGGAGGCCCCGGAGTACACGGACACCGTCAAGGCGGTCTTCGTGCACCACACCGCCGGGACCAACAACTACACGTGCGCCGAATCCGCGGCCGTCGTGCGCAGCGTGTACGCGTACCACGTCCAGAGCGAGAAGTGGAAGGACATCGGCTACAACTTCCTGGTCGACAAGTGCGGCACGATCTTCGAAGGACGCAAGGGCGGCGTGGACCGGCCGGTCTTCGGCGCGCACACCTACGGCTTCAACCGGCAGACGGCCGGCATCGCGGTCCTCGGCACGTACACGGACTCGGCCGCCCCGAGCGCGGTGACCACCTCGGTGGCCCGCATCGCCGCGTGGAAGCTCGGCCAGTACAAGGGTGACCCGGCGGGCAGCACCATGCTCACCGCGGGCGCCACCGGCGGCAACCTCGCCGGCACCAAGTTCACCGCCGGTACGCAGTACTCCTTCAAGCAGATCTCCGGCCACCGCGACGGCTTCGCGACCGAGTGCCCCGGCACCAAGCTGTACGGACAGCTGCCCGCGATCCGCAGCCTCGCCGCGGGACCCGTCACCGGACTGGCCATCAAGTCGGTGACCGGCGCCGGGCTCTCGGGCACGACGTACTACACCAAGTCCGCGGTCACCGTGGGCTGGTCGGCGACCACCCCGAGCGCGTTCGTCTCCACGTACGAGCTGCTGGTCGACGGCAAGTCCGTCGCCACCACCGCGGGCACCGCCACCTCTGCCAAGGCCACGCTCGCCGTCGGCACCCACAAGGTGGAGGTCCGCGCCACCCACCAGTCGGGCAAGGTCAGCACGTCCGCCGCGGCCACCGTCGTCGCCGACCAGACAGCGCCCTCCTTCACCACCAAGCCGAGCCTGGCCCTGCGCACCGGCACAGTGAACACCACGGCCGTCCCGGTCACCCTGAAGTGGAAGGCCACCGACGCCGCCTCGCTCAAGGAGGTCAGGCTCACCGCCCCGGTCGCCAAGACCTACGGTCCGACGACCACCAGCGCCTCGCACACCGCGAAGTCGGGGGCTGCGACCAGCTGGGCCATGACCGCGTACGACCAGGCGGGCAACACCGCCGCCGCGTCCGTCTCCGGCACACCGGTCATCGTCCAGGAGAGCTCGGCGACGAAGACCGGCACCTGGACGACGAAGTCCTCGTCCAGCTACCTCGGCGGCAAGTCGTACTCCAGCTCGTCCAAGAACGCGAGCCTGAGCTGGACGTTCACCGGGCGCTCGGTCGCCCTGATCGTCTCCAGGGCCGCCACCTCCGGCCAGGTGTACGTCTATGTGGACGGCGCGAAGGTGTCCACGGTGGACCTGAAGTCCAGCACCACCAAGTACCGCGACGCCCTGTGGACGCAGAACTGGACCAGCAGTGCCAAGCACACCGTCAAGATCGTCGTCGTGGCCACGTCGGGCCGGCCGACGGTCACCACCGACGGGATCGTGTACCTGAAGTGACCGCCTGAGACGTTCGGTCGCTCATTCGCATGACGCTCCTGCCCCTGGTGCTCCGCCGGGGGCAGGGCGCGTTCGGGGTCGCCCTTGCTTCGAGCGGACTCGAAGGCGTTGGCTTGGTGTCCATGAAGTACACGCAGCTCGGACGCACCGGACTCAAGGTCAGCCGCCTCGTCCTCGGCACCATGAACTTCGGCCCGCAGACCGATGAGGTGGACAGCCACGCCATCATGGACGCGGCGCTGGACACGGGTCTGAACTTCTTCGACACCGCGAATGTCTACGGCTGGGGCGAGAACAAGGGCCGTACCGAGGAGATCATCGGCACCTGGTTCGCCAAGGGCGGCGAACGCCGCGACAAGGTGGTCCTGGCCACCAAGATGTACGGGAACATGGGCGCCGACGGCGAGGCCTGGCCCAACCACGACAAGCTCTCCGCCGTGAACATCCGGCGCTCGGTCGAGGCGTCGCTGAAGCGGCTCCGGACGGACTACATCGACCTGTACCAGTTCCACCACGTCGACCGGAACACCCCCTTCGAGGAGGTCTGGCAGGCGATCGACGTCCTGGTGCAGCAGGGCAAGATCCTCTACGCGGGCTCGTCGAACTTCGCCGGCTACAAGATCGCCCAGGCCAATGAACTGGCGGCCCGGCGCGGCTCGTTGGGCCTGGTCAGCGAGCAGTGCATCTACAACCTGATCGAGCGCCGCGCCGAGATGGAGGTCATCCCGGCCGCCCAGGAGTACGGGCTCGGGGTCATCCCGTGGTCCCCGCTGCACGGCGGCCTGCTGGGCGGTGTGCTGAAGAAGGAGCGCGAGGGCACGGCGGGGCGTTCGGCCTCCGGCCGCAGCGCGGACGCGCTGCAGGACTCGGCGCAGCGCGCGAAGATCCAGGCGTACGAGGACCTGCTCGACAAGCACGGCCTGGAGCCGGGCGAGGTCGGCCTGGCCTGGCTGCTCTCCCGGCCGGGGGTGACGGGGCCGATCGTCGGGCCGCGCAACCAGGAGCAGCTGGACTCGGCGCTGCGGGCCCTGGATCTCGACCTCTCGGCGGAGCTGCTGGCCTCGCTGGACGAGATCTTCCCGGGGCCGGGACCGTCGCCGGAGGCGTTCGCCTGGTGAGGGCGGTCTGACGGACTGTTCGTCCGCATGACGGGCCGCCGTTGCCCCGTCCCCGTTCGGGGGCGAGGGCGACGGCGGCCCGTTGTGCGGCATCGCCGCGTACACGGAGGAGGAGTTCCTCGCCGGTGGCCCGCACGTATCTGCGGCCGCTGCACGACGGGCCGCTGCACGACGGGCCGCTGCCCGGCGAGGACACGCTGATCGAGCACGGGGTACAGGTCGTGGCGGTCCCGGAGCGTCGGCACAACATCGTGCTGGACAACCCGGAGGCGTTCGCCGAGGCGGCGGCAGCGGCCTTCGCCCTCTGAGACGCCGCCCGCCGCCCGCCGCGGAACCTTCGCCGCCGGCCTCAGCCGTGCGTCACTGCCCGACGGCGGCAGCCACGGCGACGACGACGAACATCAGCACGAGCACGGCCGCCATGATGCGGTTTCTGGTCTTCGGATCCACCCTTCGAGCGTAACCGCCGCTCTCAGTGGCCCAACGACCAGGATGCGATCGTCTCGTACCGCGGCTGCTCCCCCGGCACCCCGGCGACCGGCAGGTTGCTGCGTACGAGGGCCAGCTCGCCGACCTCCCACGGGGTGCCCTCGAAGTCTCCGAGAGCCTCGACGAAGGGGCGCAGGTCGGCCTGGGTGCGGCTGCGGGCGAGGGTGAGGTGCGCGCTGTAGCGGCGGCGCTCCTCCATCGGGATGCCGGTGCGGCGGGCGGCGGCGTCGGCGCGTTCGGCGAGGAGCCGCAGCGTGTCGGTCCCACCCGCGGCCCCCGCCCACAGTGCCCGCCCGTCGAATCGCCCGGCGCCGTGGATGCGCAGCGGGAAGGGCTCGGTACGGTGGGCCGCCCGCCCGAGACGCTCGTCCAGCTCGGGCAGCAGTTCCTCGTCCACGGACCCGAGAAACGCGAGCGTGAAGTGCCAGCCGGGCGTACCGGTCCAGCGCAGTTTCCCGGCACCGGGGAGCGCGCGCAGCGGGTCGACGGCACTGCGCAGTTCCTGCACTGCGCGGTCGGGCGGCAGAACGGCGACGAAGAGTCTGAGGCGGCTCATGGGCCGAGTGTCGCACCGTGCGGGCGTGTCCCGGGCTCCGTACGTATCGTTGTTCTACGCGGCTGCCCGCGCCCGTGCGGCAGCGGGGAGGAGCGGCACGATGACCGTCGCAGACACCGACAGGATCGAGATGGCCGACAACGGCGACGAGCGCACCTTGGACATGATGTTCGAGTGGCTTGAGCCCACCCCCGAGGGATTCAAGGTCGAGATCGTCGAGGGGATCATCTACATGTCGCCGCAGCGGGACATCCACTGGCGGATCATCCTGGCGCTCATCAGGCAGCTGCTCTCCAGGTACGGGGAGGAGCAATTGACATCTGATGTCCGCTTCGATTTTCCCGGGCGCCTCAACGGCCTCGCCCCGGATGTCGTGGCTCTGGCCAAGGGCGCTGCTCATGACGCCAAGGGGCGTTATCGCTACCAGGACATCGAGTTCGTCGCGGAGGTGATCTCCAAGGACACCGCCGCCAACGACTACGGCCCGAAGAAGGCCACGTATGCCGCCGCCGGCGTCCCGGTGTACGTCATCGCCGACCCGTACACCGGCACGTGGCACCTCCACGCGCTCCCGAAGGACGACGAGTACCGCAGTGTGCTGAGCCTCGATTTCGGCACCCCGATCGACCTGACCGACACCGTCGTCGGCCTCACCCTCCGGACCGATACGTTCCCCCGCGACTGACCGCGCCCCGGCACACGGCACGGCCCCGACCAGTACCCACCCGGTCGGGGCCGTGCCGTGTGTCGCATGGGCAGTCCTCAGGCCGCTGTGGCCAGCTCCTCGCGCGGGACGAACCGCACATGGGGGCGGCCCGGCCGGAGGTCGACCCGGAGCCGGAGGCCACCGACGCGGGCCAGCATGAAGCCGACACCGAGCGCGGCCACCAGCGAGAACGCACCGCCGACGATCATGCCTGTACGGACCCCGTAGGCGTCGCTGATCCAGCCGACGATCGGGGCGCCCACCGGCGTACCGCCGGCGAAGACCATCATGTACAGGCTCATGACCCGGCCGCGCATCGCCGGGTCGGCGGCCATCTGGACGCTCGTGTTCGCGCTGATGTTGGTCGTCAGGCCGATCATGCCGATCGGGACCAGCAGGATCGCGAAGAGCCAGACGGACGGCGACATGGCCGCGATGATCTCCAGCAGACCGAACACCGTGCCCGCGGCCACCAGCATCCGCAGCCGCGAGGAACGGCGGCGGGCGGCGAGCAGGGCGCCCGCGAGGGAGCCGGCCGCCATGAGGATGTTGAAGAACGAGTACATCCCGGCGCCGCCGTGGAAGATCTCGTCCGCGAAGGCCGTGAGCCAGATCGGGAAGTTGAACCCGAACGTGCCGACGAAGCCGACCAGGACGATCGGCCAGATCAGCTCGGGGCGGCCCGAGACGTAGCGCAGGCCCTCGCGCAGCTGGCCCTTGGCGCGCGGCACGACGACGGACTTGTGCAGCTCGCTCGTCCGCATCAGCATCAGGCCGACGAGCGGGGCCGCGAAGGACAGGCCGTTGAACATGAAGGCCCAGCCGCTGCCGACCGTGGTGATCAGGACACCGGCGACGGCCGGGCCGATGAGCCGGGCGGACTGGAAGTTCGCCGAGTTGAGGCTGACCGCGTTCCGCAGCTGGGCGGGGCCGACCATCTCGGAGACGAACGACTGACGGGCCGGGTTGTCGACGACCGTCACCATGCCGAGCAGGAACGCGATGAGGTAGACGTGCCACACCTGGACGACGCCGGAGAGCGTGAGCACCGCGAGGGCGATCCCGCACAGGCCGAGCGCCGCCTGGCTGACAAGAAGAAGCTTCCGCTTCGGGAGACGGTCGGCGATGACGCCGCCGTACAGGCCGAAGAGAAGCATCGGAAGGAACTGGAGGGCCGTGGTGATGCCGACGGCGGCGGCGGACCCGGTGAGGCTGAGGACCAGCCAGTCCTGCGTGATGCGGGACATCCAGGTACCGGTGTTGGAGATCACGGCGCCCGTCGCGAACAGGCGGTAGTTACGGATCTTCAGCGACGAGAAGGTCCCGCCGGTCGTGCTCTCGTGGGTGGAAGTCGGTGCGGGGGCGGAGTCTGCTCCGGATCCCGTACTCAAAAGGGTTCGCCTCCTCGGGCATATACATTTCGCTGACTGACGGGATGCGGCGGTGCGGACGGCGCCGGTCAGGGACCGGCGCGATCGCCCCGCTACAGGTGGGCGAGCTTCTCCAGCACGGGCGCCGCCTTGCGCAGCGTCTCCCACTCGTCCTCGTCCAGGCCCTCGGCGAGGGTGGTCAGCCAGGCGTTCCGCTTGGAGCGGCTCTCTTCGAGCATGGCTTCCGCCTGCTCGGTCTGGCTGACCATCTTCTGGCGACGGTCATCGGGGTGCGGTTCCAGTCTGACCAGCCCCTTCGCCTCCAGCAGCGCGACGATGCGAGTCATCGACGGAGGCTGCACATGCTCCTTGCGGGCCAGCTCACCGGGTGTGGCCGAACCGCAGCGGGCGAGCGTGCCGAGCACCGACATCTCGGTGGGGCTCAGCGACTCGTCGACGCGCTGGTGCTTCAGGCGTCGGCCGAGCAGCATCACGGCGGAGCGTAGGGAGCTCACGGCGGCCGCACTGTCGCCGTCGTGGATCAGGTCAGGCATGTTTATTAGGATAACTCATTACCTACCCTAAAGACCATTCGTGTTACACGCGCGAGAGGCAGATCACCTAATCGATCACCCGAACGAGTGAGTCGGCTCCGGAAAGTGACGCGAAACGACCTCCTGGGCCGTAACCCTGCTTGCCATGGGATCGACTGTGCTCAGCCTGCGGATAGACGGTGAGCTGCTCGACCGGCTCCGGCAGCATGCCGCCAAACGCGGAATGAGCGTCCAGGACTATGTGGTCCGGACGCTCATTCGCGATGACTTCGACGAGCGCTTCAAGGCGGCCGTCGACGAGACGGAGAAGTTCTACGGCCCGGAAGGGGCCGCGGGAATCAGGGCGGAAGGGGTCACGTGAGACCGAGGGCCGGCATCGCGTAGTAGAAGACGAAGACCGCCGACACCGCGTACATGGCGAGCGGCACCTCGCGCCAGCGCCCGGCCACCACCCGCAGCACGGAGAAGGCGATGAAGCCGATGCCGATGCCGTTGGTGATCGAGTACGTGAACGGCATCATCAGCATGGCCAGGAAGGCCGGGATGGCGAGCGTGTAGTCGCTCCAGTCGATGTCGCGGACCGAACCCGAGATGATCAGGAAGCCGACCGCCAGCAGAGCCGGGGTGGCCGCCTGCGACGGGACCATGGTCGCCAGCGGCGTCAGGAACAGCGCGGCCGTGAACAGCAGACCCGTCACGATGCTCGCGAGGCCGGTGCGGGCACCCTCGCCGACACCCGCGGTGGACTCCACGAAGCAGGTGCCCGCGGAGGCGGAGCTCGCACCGCCCGCGGCGACCGCGATGCCGTCCACGAACAGCACCTTGTTGATGCCGGGGAAGTTGCCGTCCTTGTCGGTCAGCTTCGCCTCGTCGCCGACACCCAGGATGGTGCCCATCGCGTCGAAGAAGCAGGACAGCAGCACGGTGAAGACGAACAGGATGCCGGTGAGGACGCCGACCTTGTGGAAGCCGCCGAACAGACTGACCTGGCCGAGCAGTCCGAAGTCCGGCGTGGAGACCGGGTTGCCCGGCCACTGCGGGACGGTCAGACCCCACGCCTCGCCCGGCAGGCCGGCGATCGCGTTGATGATCAGCGCCACCGCCGTCATCGCGACGATGGAGATCAGGATGGCGCCCGACACCTTGCGGACGATCAGCGCGAGGGTGAGCAGCGCGCCGAGGACGAAGACGAGGACCGGCCAGCCGTTGAGGTGGCCGTCGCCGCCGAGCTGAAGCGGAACGGTGGTGTGCGCGGCGTCCGGTATGCGGGAGACAAAGCCTGAGTCGACCAGGCCGATCAGCAGGATGAAGAGACCGATACCGATCGCGATGCCCTTGCGGAGCGACTTCGGTACGGCGTGCATCACGCGTTCCCGCAACCCCGTCGCGACCAGCAGCATGACCACGATGCCCGCGAGGACGACCATGCCCATCGCGTCCGGCCAGGTCATCTTCGGGGCGAGCTGGAGGGCGACGACCGTGTTGACGCCGAGCCCGGCGGCCAGCGCGATCGGCACATTGCCGATGACACCCATGAGGAGGGTGGAGAAGGCCGCGGTCACCACGGTGGCGGTGACCAGCTGACCATGACTGAGGTAGTGATCGTTTATGTCTTTCGCGCTACCGAGAATGATCGGGTTCAGCACGATGATGTACGCCATGGCGAAGAACGTGGCGAATCCGCCGCGGATCTCGCGTGCGACCGACGACCCCCGCTCGGAGATCTTGAAGAAACGATCCAGGCCGCCGTGCGGCTGAGGGGCCGTGGAGGGGGTGGAATCGACCGGAGCGGTGGCCGAGGGGGACATGTATGACCTCAGTCGTACGTAGAAGGAGGTTAAAAGTGGTCAGCTTTGGACTTTCACACGAATAAATCGAGACATCCGTAAGCAGATTCAGTATGAATACCTAAGGCGAAGATCGCTATCTCCGCGCGTAGACCCTTGGGCCGACCGGCCCGACGGTCTTGTTCATGCCGCCCTTACGGGCTACGGGAGGGTGCGTCAGGGGGCGCCATACACTGAGGCCATGGCGAAGTGGACACCGAAGCACGAGGCACCCGAGCCCCTGGAGGGGCCCGTCGTCGCCACCATCACCGGCGGCACGATCCTCTGGTTCGCCCTCTTCCTGGTCCAGTTGCCGTTCTACGGCTGGTTCGACGACCACGGACACCTGTGGTGGGTCTGGACCTGCCTGGCCGGTGCCGGACTCGGCCTGATCGGCATCTGGTACGTGCGGGGGCGCGACGCGGCGCTCAAGCGGGCCGCCGCGGCGGCCGAGGCCGAGGCCTCCGGCACCTCCGCGCCGGGCGCCGGGACGGACACCGGAGGCACGTCCGGCGTCACGACCTGACCCGACGGTCCCCGCCCGCACACTCTCCGGCGTCACGGCCTTGCCCGACCGGCCCCCGCCCGCACACTCTCCGGCGCCGCGCGCACACCGTGCGGCACCACCCGCCGCCGCCCGGAACCGCACTCGTAGCGCCCCGCGCCGGGGTCCGCGTACCACCGCAGGACCATTCCCCTCCGTTCCCCTCCTCCCCCGGTCTGATCTTCGGACCCCCAGTGGGTGAATCGGACCATCCACCCGTACCGTCGGAACCATGACGCAGCGGGCACCCCATTCCTCCGGCGAGCAGACCCCCGAGGCTTCCGGCTCCGTCGGCCGTCCCCGGCCGGCCATGATCGACGCCGGGTCCGAACTCGACCCGGTCCACCCGATGAAGCTGCCGGCCACGGCCCTGAGCACCCGTGGGCTGACCGCCGCCGAGGTGGCCGAACGGATCGCCCGCGGTGAGGTCAACGACGTACCCGTCCGCTCGTCCCGCTCCGTCCGCGAGATCGTCCGCGCCAACGTCTTCACCCGGTTCAACCTGATCATCGGCGTGCTCTGGCTGATCATGCTGTTCGTCGCGCCGTTCCAGGACAGCCTCTTCGGCTTCGTGATCATCGCCAACACCGGTATCGGCATCATCCAGGAGTGGCGGGCCAAGAAGACGCTGGACAGCCTCGCGGTCATCGGCGAGGCCAAACCCACGGTGCGGCGCGACGGTGTCTCGGCCGAGATCTCCACCTCCGAGATCGTCCTCGGTGATCTCGTCGAGCTCGGACCCGGGGACAAGGTCGTCGTGGACGGCACGGTCGCCGAGGCCGACAGCCTGGAGATCGACGAATCGCTGCTCACCGGCGAGGCCGACCCGGTGCTGAAGCAGCCCGGCGATCACGTGATGTCCGGCAGCTTCGTCGTCGCGGGCGGCGGCTCGTTCGCCGCCACGAAGGTGGGCCGCGAGGCCTACGCCGCACAGCTCGCCGAGGAGGCGTCCCGCTTCACCCTCGTCCAGTCCGAGCTGCGCACCGGTATCTCCACCATCCTCAAGTACGTCACCTGGATGATGGTGCCGACCGCGATCGGCCTGATCATCAGCCAGCTCGTCGTGAACAACAACGACTTCAAGGGGTCGGTCGCCCGGACCGTCGGCGGCATCGTCCCGATGATCCCGGAGGGCCTGGTGCTGCTCACCTCGGTCGCCTTCGCGATCGGGGTCGTACGGCTCGGCCGCAAGCAGTGCCTGGTGCAGGAGCTCCCCGCCATCGAGGGACTGGCCCGCGTCGACGTCGTCTGCCTGGACAAGACGGGCACCCTCACCGAGGGCGGCATGGACGTCACCGAGGTGCGGACACTGAGCGGTGCGGACGACACCTACATCCACCGTGTGCTGGGCGCCCTCGGCGCCTCCGACCCGCGGCCCAACGCCAGCCTGCAGGCCATCGTCGACGCCTACCCGGACGGCGAGGAGTGGCGGTGCACGCAGTCGCTGCCGTTCTCCTCGGCCCGCAAGTACAGCGGTGCCGCGTTCGACGAGGGCGGCGGCCGGGCGTCGGTCTGGCTGCTCGGCGCGCCCGATGTGCTGCTGCCCGACCAGGACCCGGCACTCACCGAGATCGAACAGCTCAACGAGCAGGGGCTGCGGGTGCTGCTGCTGGCGCGTGCGCAGGGCGCGCTCGAAGGGCCGGACATGGCCACCGGGGCCGTACCGAGTGCGCTGGTCGTACTGGAGCAGCGGCTGCGGCCCGACGCCGGGGAGACGCTGACCTACTTCGCCGACCAGCGGGTCGCCACCAAGGTCATCTCCGGCGACAACGCGGTCTCCGTCGGAGCGGTCGCCGGAAAGCTCGGCCTGCCGGGCGCCGAGAACACCCTGGACGCCCGCCGGCTGCCCACCGACCCGGACGACATGGCCACGGCCATGGAGGAGAACGCGGTCTTCGGCCGGGTCACCCCGCAGCAGAAGCGGGACATGGTCGCCGCGCTGCAGTCCCGCGGCCACACCGTCGCGATGACCGGTGACGGCGTCAACGACGTGCTGGCGCTGAAGGACGCCGACATCGGTGTCTCCATGGGTTCCGGCTCCGAGGCGACCCGGGCCGTCGCCCAGATCGTGCTGCTCAACAACAGCTTCGCGACACTGCCGTCCGTCGTCGCCGAGGGCCGCCGGGTGATCGGCAACATCACCCGCGTCGCCACCCTGTTCCTGACCAAGACCGTCTACTCGGTGCTGCTGGCGATCCTGGTGGTCTGCTTCCAGGTCGACTACCCGTTCCTGCCGCGCCACCTGACCCTGCTGTCGACGCTGACGATCGGCGTCCCGGCGTTCTTCCTCGCGCTGGCGCCCAACAAGGAACGGGCCCATCCGCACTTCGTGCGCCGTGTCATGCGGTACGCGATCCCGTCGGGCACCATCGCGGCCGTGGCCACCTTCGCGACGTATCTGATCGCCCGGAGCCACTACTCCGGCACGGGCGCGCTGGAGGCGGAGACCAGCGCGGCCACGCTCACGCTGTTCCTGGTCTCGATGTGGGTCCTGGCGATCATCGCCCGTCCGTACACCTGGTGGCGGATCTGCCTGGTGGTGGCGATGGGCGTGGCGTTCCTGATCGTGCTGGTGGTGCCGTGGCTGCAGAACTTCTTCGCGCTGAAGCTGGTGGGGGTGACGATGCCGTGGACCGCGGTGGGGATCGCGGTGGTGGCGTCGGCCGCCCTGGAGTACGCCTGGCGGCTGGTCGGCCGCCGCTTCCCGGCGTAGCGCCCTGCGGCGGTGCGTTGCGGCTGCTTCACGTCGACGAGGCCGCCCGCGGCCCGGGACGCGAACGGGCCGTGCCCGGGAGGACGGGAGCCGTCCCCGGACACGGCCCGGAGTGCTGCGTGGTGGTGCCGGCGCGTACGGAGAAGTACGCGGGAACTGCTTCGGGAACTGCTACTTCACGCCGACGAAGTCGCCCGCGGTCGTGACGGCCGGGGTGGTGGACGTACCGGCGAAGCTGTAGCGCCAGTAACCGTCGACCGTGGCCTTGTACGTGGTCTTCAGGTTGCCGGTGCTGTTCGTCTTGATGGTCTTGATGGTGGTGTAGGTGCTGCTGGTCTTCTTGCGGAACTGGAGCTTCACCGGCTGCCCGGTGTAGCCGTGGTACGCGTGGTCCTCCCAGTTCGCCCGCGACAGCTTCCCGGTGACCGTGATCGTCCCGCCCTTCTTCACGGGCTCCGGAGCGGCGTCGACCGTCAGCTTCGACAGCCGCTGCACGCGGGCGGTGCTGTAGAAGTCGTCGAAGGCGATGTCGGTCTCGTTGCCGGCGAGCGCAGCCGCGGTGACGTGCCAGGTGCCGGCCAGGGAGTTCTTGTACAGGTCGTAGCGCGGGTTGATCGTGAAGGTCAGCTTGCAGGTCGAGGTCGTCGCGTTGGCCTTGGTGCACTTCGCCACGTCCTCGTTCGGCAGGACGGCCCCGTCCAGGGTGTTCTCCGAGGACGGGTCCGTGCCGTGCCACAGGGCGACAAAGGCGTCGGCGACACCGGACGCGTGCGACGCGGTGACCGAGACGGAGATCGTCTTCGCGGCCGTGGTGCCCAGGACGATGTCCTTGCCGCCGTTGACGACGACCTTCGAGATGACGGGTTCCGCCGTGGCCGCGCGGGTGGCCGCGGCGGCCTTCGACGATCCCTTGGCGGCGGTGCCGAAGACCTCGGCACCCGACGTCGGCATGTGCAGGTTCGCAGCAGCGTGGTCGCCCGCCTGGGCGGCCGGAACGGCAAGAGCGGACAGGGCCAGGGCGCCGGAAACGGCAGCAACAGTGGCACGAATGCGCATGTGTTTCCCCAGTGGAGAAAGGGGCCCCGCGGGTACGTGGTGCGACCCGCGCGGGGCTCGTTGGGTCTGAGAGTCTGCTGACTCGAAAGACCAGACCTCTTACGCATGTGAAGGGTTGTACGCAAAGTGGAGTTCTTGTGTGTCGTCCCGCGGTGAGAAACGCGGCGACCCACGCGAAGGGCCGTGGGCCGGGGCGGGGGGCCTCCCCCGGGCCCGGCCGCCGGGGGGGCTGGGGGGGGCCGGCAAAAACAAAACGAAGACGACCTAAACCCCCGCCCCCCCGGCC
>NZ_JBIBYR010000038.1:0-61747 GCF_043083485.1 Streptomyces sp. NPDC014727
CGCGAGGCGGATCTGGGTGTCGCTTCGGGCAATGGCAAGGGGCAGATCTTCGTGAAGGGCGAGGTCATCAAGACCGTGCCGGAGTCGAAGATCGTGGAGACGCTGATCGAGGAAGCCCTGAAGATCGCCGAGGGCATGGACGCCGCGGGAACGCCATCGGGGGTTCCCGCCGTCACCGTGAGCTGAAACAGAACCAGAGAGGGGCCCGAGCGTGACGATTCTGGAGAACATCCGGGGGCCGTACGACCTCAAGGCGCTGAGCGCGGCGGAAATCGACGAGCTCGCCGAGGACATCAGACAGTTCCTCATCCGGGCGGTGGCGAGGACGGGCGGTCATCTGGGGCCCAACCTGGGGGTGGTGGAGCTCTCCATCGCCCTGCACCGGGCCTTCGACTCGCCCGTGGACCGCATCCTGTGGGACACCGGGCACCAGAGCTATGTGCACAAACTGCTCACCGGGCGGCAGGACTTCTCCAAGCTGCGCGGCAAGGGGGGCCTGTCCGGCTACCCCTCCCGCGAGGAGTCCGCGCACGACGTCATCGAGAACTCGCACGCTTCGACCGTCCTCGGGTGGGCCGACGGCATCGCCAAGGCCCATCAGGTACTGGGGCGGAGCGACCACGTCGTGGCCGTCATCGGTGACGGCGCACTCACCGGCGGCATGGCGTGGGAAGCGCTCAACAACATCGCCGCCGCGAAGGACCGTCCGCTGATCATCGTGGTGAACGACAACGAGCGTTCGTACGGCCCGACGATCGGTGGCCTCGCCAACCACCTCGCCACGCTCCGTACCACCGACGGATACGAACGCTTCCTCTCCTGGGGCAAGGGAGTGCTCCAGCAGACGCCCGTCATCGGACAGCCGTTGTACGAGTCGCTGCACGGCGCGAAGAAAGGGTTCAAGGACGCCTTCGCCCCGCAGGGCATGTTCGAGGACCTCGGGCTCAAGTACGTCGGTCCGATCGACGGCCATGACGTCGCGGCAGTCGAATCCGCACTGCACCGGGCGAAACGCTTCCACGGTCCGGTGCTGGTGCACTGCCTCACCGAGAAGGGCCGTGGGTACCCGCCCGCGCTGAGGGACGAGGCCGACCGCTTCCACACCGTGGGTGCGATGGACCCGCTGACCTGCGCACCGCTGGCCCCGGCCGGAGCGCCGTCCTGGACAGCTGTCTTCGGGGACGAGATCGCCGCGATCGGCGCCCAGCGGCCGGACGTCGTGGCCATCACCGCGGCGATGCTGCACCCCGTCGGACTGACGAAGTTCGCCGAAGCGTTCCCCGACCGGGTCTGGGACGTCGGGATCGCCGAGCAGCACGCCGCGGTCTGCGCGGCGGGACTCGCCACCGGCGGACTGCACCCGGTCGTCGCCGTCTACGCCACCTTCCTCAACCGGGCCTTCGACCAGTTGCTGATGGACGTCGCGCTGCACAAGTGCGGAGTGACGTTCGTCCTGGACCGGGCCGGGGTCACCGGGCCCGACGGAGCCTCCCACAACGGCATGTGGGACATGTCGGTACTGCAGGTCGTCCCCGGGCTGCGGATCGCCGCCCCGCGCGACGCCGACGAGCTCCGGGCCGAGCTCCGCGAGGCCGTCGCCGTCGACGACGCGCCCACCGTGATCCGGTTCCCCAAGGAGTCGGTGGGGGAGCCGATCCCGGCCATCGACAGGATCGGCTCCATGGACGTCCTGCACCGGGCGGACGACCCCGATGTGCTGCTGGTGGCCGTCGGTGTGCTCGCCCCGGTCTGTCTCGGTGCCGCGGACCTGCTGGCGGGCGGCGGCATCCGCTGCACCGTCGTCGACCCGCGCTGGGTCAAGCCGCTCGACGAACAGCTGGCCCCGCTCGCCGAACGGCACCGGCTGGTCGCTGTCGTCGAGGACAACAGCCGGGCGGGGGGCGTCGGTTCGGCGGTCGGACAGGCGCTGCGGGACGCCGGGGTGGACGTACCCCTGCGGACGTTCGGCATCCCCGAGCAGTTCCTCGCCCACGGCAAGCGCGCCGAGGTACTGGCGGACATCGGGCTCACACCGGTGGAGATCGCCGGGCGGATCAGCGCGGCCCTGGCCGCCAAGGACGCAGCGAGAAGGACCGAGGAGAGCGGGGCATGAACGACGACGGGCCCAAGGGCTTCGATCTGGCACAGCTCCTCGCGGAGCGCGGCGCCGAACGCTATGAGCTGCACACCAGACACCTCAATCACCAGCTGCCCCGCATGCTGCACACCATCGGTTTCGACAAGGTCTACGAACGGGCCGAGGGCGCGCACTTCTGGGACGCGGACGGCAACGACTACCTCGACATGCTCGCCGGATTCGGGGTGATGGGACTCGGCCGGCACCACCCCGTGGTGCGCAAGGCCCTGCACGACGTCCTCGACGCCTCGCTCGCCGACCTCACCCGCTTCGACTGCCAGCCGCTGCCGGGGCTGCTGGCGGAGAAGCTGCTCACGTACAGCCCGCACCTGGACCGGGTGTTCTTCGGCAACAGCGGTACGGAGGCCGTCGAGACCGCCCTCAAGTTCGCCCGGTACGCCACCGGCAGGCCCAGGATCCTCTACTGCGCGCACGCCTTCCACGGGCTGACGACCGGCTCGCTCTCGGTGAACGGGGAGAGCGGCTTCCGGGACGGCTTCGCGCCCCTGCTGCCGGACACCGCCATCGAACTCGGTGATCTCGACGCGCTGCGGCGGGAGCTGAAACGCGGCGACGTGGCGGCACTGGTCGTCGAGCCCATCCAGGGCAAGGGCGTCCACACCGCGCCGCCCGGCTTCCTGCGGGCCGCACAGGACCTGCTCCACCAGCACAAGGCGCTGCTCATCGCCGACGAGGTGCAGACCGGCCTCGGCAGGACCGGCGACTTCTACGCGTACCAGCACGAGGAAGGAGTCGAACCGGATCTGGTCTGTGTCGCCAAGGCCCTCTCCGGCGGCTATGTGCCGGTCGGGGCGACGCTGGGCAAGGACTGGATCTTCAAGAAGGTCTATTCGTCCATGGACCGGGTCCTGGTCCACTCCGCGAGCTTCGGCTCCAACGCACAGGCGATGGCGGCCGGTCTCGCGGTCCTCGCGGTGATGGAGGACGAGGAGACCGTCGCCCACGCGCGCCGCACCGGTGATCTGCTGCGCGAGCGCCTGGCCGCGCTGGTCGACCGCTACGAGCTGCTGCACGAGGTGCGCGGGCGCGGGCTGATGATCGGCATCGAGTTCGGGCGGCCGTCGTCATTGAAGCTCCGCGGCCGCTGGACCATGCTGCAGGCGGCCCGCAAGGGCCTCTTCGCGCAGATGGTGGTGGTGCCGTTGCTCCAGAAGCACCGCATCCTCACCCAGGTCTCGGGCGACCATCTGGAGGTGATCAAGCTGATTCCGCCCCTGGTGATCGGGGAGCCGGAGGTCGACCGGTTCGTCACCGCGTTCACCGCCGTGATGGACGACGCGCATAGCGGTGGCGGGCTGATGTGGGACTTCGGCAGGACCCTGGTCAAGCAGGCCGTAGCCAACCGCTGACCCGCGGAATGTGTGGCTCGTGGCTTTTGCCTCTGAGGCAAGGAATTTGCCTCCGAGGAAAGTTCCTGGCCCAATGGGTACATGAACACTCCGGACGGAGGGGTGGCCGACGAGCTGCCCGGGATCGCGCCACGCCTGCGCGATCTGCGCCGCAGCCGTGGTCTCACCCTGGAGACCGCCGCCGAGCGGGCCGGGCTCTCGCCCGCCCATCTCTCCCGGCTCGAAACGGGCCGTCGTCAGCCGTCGCTGCCGATGCTCCTCGGCCTTGCCAGGATCTACGGTACGACGGTCTCCGAACTGCTGGGCGAGACGCCCCCGGAACGTGACGCGATCATCCGTGGCGGAAGGTTCGACGGGGCCGAGGCCGACGGCTGGATGTACCGGCGGGCCGGCGGTGCCGGCCGGGCGATGCAGGCGCTCCGCGTCCGGGTTCCGCACGGTGCGCAGGGCGACCTCGTGCGCGTCCATCCCGGTGAGGAATGGCTGCACGTGCTCGCCGGGCACCTGCGGGTCACGCTCGGGGACACCGTGCACGATCTCGCCCCCGGAGACAGCGCGCACTTCGACTCGCTCACCCCGCACCGGATCACGGCCGTCGACCGTGACGGTGCAGAGCTGCTCTTCGTCCACACCCTGCTGCAGAGCCCCGCCGCCGAGCTGTGCCTCGGCAGCGGTATCCACCGTCGCTGAGACCGGTCCGTCCGGTCGCCAGAGAGGACTGTCATGTCCGATTCAGAGAACTTCGACCCGCTCGGGTCCAGGAAGAACTACGAGGCCCAGGAGCGGAAGTTCCCGCGCGGTGTGGTGATCCGGCTGTTCGCCTACCTCATCGCCGGACACATCTTCGCGGCCTTCCTCTATCTGCTCTTCGCGGTGGCCGGCAAGGGCTGACCACCGCGAAAAGTGGTCGGGCTACGCCTCGTCGAGGAGCTGCTCGTGCAGCCGCTCACGGGTCTCGGGGGCGAGCTTCAGTCCCTCGGAGAGATAGCGGTCGGTGCTGCCCCAGGTCTCCTCGATGGTCGCGAAGGCCGCGTCCAGATACGCGGCGTGGGCGCCGAAGAGGGGATTGAGCAGCTCCATCACCTCGGGCGACATGCCGTTCGCCGAGGTGTCGCTGCGGCGCACCCGGTAGCGGCGGTGGGCGTCGTTGGACTTGAGGTAGTCGGCCTCGATGGCCTCGCGCTCGACGCCGACCGCCAGCAGCGACACCGCGATCGACAGACCGGCCCGGTCCTTGCCCGCCGCGCAGTGCATCAACGCCGGAACGCTGTCCTCGGCCAGGGCGTGCAGCACCCGGCTGTGTTCGGCGGTACGGTCCAGGATGATCGAGCGGTACGAGGCGATCATCCGGTCCGTCCCCTTGCCGTCGGCGAGGAGCGAACGCAGCTGGTCGAGATCGCCGTCCCGGACCATCCGCCAGAACTCGGCGCCGTCGGCGGGGTCGGAGAGCGGGATGCTCACGTTGCGTACGCCCGGAAGTTCCACGTCCAGGCCGTCGAGCCGGTGGTCGGCGGCGTTGCGGAAGTCGAAGACGGTGTGCAGGCCGAGCCCGCCGAGAAACGCGGCGTCCTCGGCGGTGGCGTGCGCGAGGTGACCACTGCGGAAGAGTCGTCCGTGCCGCACCCGCCGGCCGTCCGCGGTGGGTAGTCCGCCCACGTCGCGGAAATTGCGGACACCCGCCAGTTCGGGTTCCGTCGACGGGATCTGCGGCAACTGCTGCGTCACAGGGACTCCTGGGGTGTCTGGCGTCGACGCGAGTCGCCGACAAGGCCACTTCCGCGACGATACGACATTGATTCCTCAGGCAATCATCTCGGCCTTTCCTTGTCGATACCACGTGAACCCCCGTGCCCCGGTGGTGAATCCGTCCGGTGAATTCGTCGCGAGACCGTTGCCTGCCTGCCCGGCGATGGTCGATGATGTGCGGAACTGTTGGAATGTGGGGGAGCGATGATCGAGACTGGCGACAACGGCCGGACCTGGCTGCTCACCGGGGCGAGCAGCAGCTACGCACTGCGCATCACCGAGCGGGACGAACTGCTCCATCTCCACTGGGGACCGCGGATCTCCCTCGCCGCAGCCGAGGCCCTGGCAGCGGCGCCGGAACCGCCGGCCAGGGGGTTCGAGTCCTGGCTCGACGGCCGTGAGGAGTACCCCATGGAGGGCGGCCCGCGGTTCGTCCGCCCGGCCCTCTCGGTACGTACCCCCGAGGTCCGTGGCACGGAGTGGGCCTTCGCCGATGCCGTGGTGGACGGGGACGAACTCCGTATCGGCTTCACCGACACCGTGCACCGGCTCGCCCTCACGCTGCACTACCGGATGCGGAACGACTCCGATGTGATCGAGCGCTGGGCCACCGTCGCCCACGCCGGGCCCGACGGCCCGCCGCTGGAACTGCTGCGCGCCGACGCCGCCGCCTGGGCGCTGCCCGCCCGTGACGGCTGGCGGCTGAGCCGGCTGCACGGCCGCTGGGCGGCGGAGTCCCGGCTCGCACGGGCTGAGCTGACGTACGGCGAAAGCGTCATCTCCAGCAGGCGCGGCCATACGGGCCACCAGTACCTGCCGTGGGTCGCACTCGATGCCGACGGTGCGGCGACCGAGGAGAGCGGCGAGGTGTACGGCTGCGCGCTCGGCTGGTCCGGGTCGTGGCGGATCTGCGTACAGCGGCTCCCCGACGGGCTCGTGCAGATCACCGGCGGCGCGGGCTACGACGACTCCGGACTGCTGCTGCTCGGACCGGGGGAGTCCTACGTCACACCCGTCTTCGCCGGTCTGTGGAGCGCGGAGGGGTTCGGCGGGGCGAGCCGGGCCTGGCACGCCTGGCAGTTGGCCCATGTGATCCCGGACGCCGAGAGTCTGCGGCCGGTGCTCTACAACTCCTGGGAGGCGACCGGTTTCGACATCTCGCAGGAGCAGCAGCTCGTCCTCGCCGAGCGGGCCGCCGCGATGGGGGTCGAGCTGTTCGTCGTGGACGACGCGTGGTTCGGCCGGCGCACCAGTGACCGGGCGGGGCTCGGGGACTGGACGCCTAATCCGGACCGCTTCCCCGGTGGGCTGAAGCCGCTCGCCGACGAAGTGCACGGTCTCGGTATGCAGTTCGGCATCTGGGTCGAGCCGGAAATGGTGAATGCCGACAGCGATCTCTATCGCGCACACCCGGACTGGGTGCAGCACTTCCCCGGCCGGACGCGTACCGAGTTCCGTAATCAGCTGGTGCTCAATCTGGCCCGCACCGATGTGCGGGACCATCTCTACGAGCAATTGGACGCGCTGCTCTCCAGCGCGCCCGTCGACTATGTGAAATGGGACTTCAACCGCTCCTTCACCGATGCGGGCTGGCCCGGCGAGGAGTATCCGCAGAAGCTCTGGGTCGAGCATGTGCACGCCCTCTACGCGCTGATCGACCGACTCCGGGCCGCGCACCCCTCGGTCGCCTTCGAGTCCTGCTCGGGCGGCGGCGGCCGGATCGATCTGGGGATTCTGTCCCGTACGGACCAGGTGTGGACCTCCGACAACACCGACCCGCTCGACCGCCTCGCCATCCAGGAGGGCTTCGGTCAGATCCATCCGGCCCGGGTGATGGCCGCCTGGGTCACCGACAGTCCGAACGTCCAGCTCAACGACCGGGTCAGCTCGCTGCGCTTCCGCTTCGTGAGCGCGATGGCCGGTGTGCTCGGGGTCGGCGGGGACCTCACTGAATGGAGTGAGGGGGAACTCGCCGAGGCGCGGGACTGGGTGGGCCTCTACAAGGAGATCCGGTCGGTGGTGCAGCACGGCGCCCTGTACCGGCTGCGCGCCCCGCGGGGCGGACTCAGCGCGGTCCAGTACGTCCACGGGGAGGAGAGCGTGGTCCTGATGTGGCTGGAGGCGCAGCGATACGGGGAGCGGCCCCCGGCCCTCAGGCTGCGCGGGCTCGACCCCGCGGCGACGTACACCTGCCTGGACACCGGGGAGGTGCACCACGGTTCGGTGCTGCTGCACCAGGGGCTGCACACCGGGCTTCAGGGGGATCTCGACGCGGGGGTGCTGAGGCTGCGGCGCGAGCGATGAACATGATGTGTCCGCAATGCGCAGATTTGGTCCGAACACGCACTGTTTGTCGGGTGGATGGTCGCCCGCTCGTGAGCGGGATCATATCCGTGACGGTGTGTGCTGGCGGGGCGGTCGGATATTCCGTGCGCGGCGCGGAAATTCAAGATCTTTGATCCACGGAGTGTGACCGGAATTCCGTGTCGAATTCCCGGCGCGGATTCCGGTGCGGAACCGATGGCTTGTTCTCGCCGTCCAGACTCGCTTACGGTCGCCGTCAATCCGGTCGGACCGCCTAATCCTGCCGCCGCCCGGAATTCGCACCCACTCATCGTGTGGCAGGAGCGGGGGAACCAGGTAGGCCGCCGATCGGAGAAATCCGGCCGGCTCGGGGTGAAGCCGCGCTCGGCGCGGCCGGGCATCTCCAGCCCGAACCCGACAGCTCACCTCGTAGGCGCCGGAGAGGAAACACCCCATGCCCATATCGGGTAAGCATCGTCGTACGAAGTCCGGCGTCATCGCCCGTGGTGTCGCCGCCGCAGGCGCCGGTGGTGCCGTCATCGCGCTGCCGCTGCTCGGCGCCACCGGTGCCCACGCCGCGGAACAGACCGCCCCGGCCGCCGCCGCGCAGTCCGCCTCCATCGCCGCGCATGCCGCCCCGGCCCAGCCGGTCGCGCAGAAGCAGGCCGCCACCACGACCTACTCCGTCGTCTCCGGCGACTACCTGTCGAAGATCGCCACCGAGCACAAGATCGAGGGCGGCTGGCAGAAGCTGTACCAGGACAACCGCAAGGTCGTCGGCGACGACCCCGGTCTGATCTTCCCGGGCATGAAGCTGACGCTCGGCGGCAAGGCGTCGGCCGACGACGCGGCCACCGGCGCCGGCGCGGGATCGGCCCTCCCCTCGAAGGCCCTCTCGGTTCCCTCGTCGGTCGTGGAGAAGTCCGCCCCGGCCAAGTCCGCCCCGGTCAAGGAGTCCAAGACCTCCGCCCCGGCCGCCCAGAGCAGCAGCTCCGGCTACGTCCACCCGGTCCCCGGCAACCACACCACCGGCTACCGTGCCTCCGGCTCCAACTGGTCCAGCGGCAGCCACACCGGGATCGACTTCCCCGTCTTCACCGGCACCAGCGTGAAGGCCATCACCTCCGGCACCGTCGTCACCGCCGGCTGGGGTGGCGCGTACGGCAACCAGGTCGTCATCAAGCACGCCGACGGCCACTACTCGCAGTACGGTCACCTGTCCTCGATCTCCGTCTCGGCGGGCCAGTCCGTGAGCACCGGTCAGCAGGTCGGCCTCTCCGGCGCCACCGGCAACGCCACCGGACCGCACCTGCACTTCGAGGTCCGCACGGGCCCGGCGTACGGTTCGGACATCGACCCGATCGCCTTCCTGGCTTCGCACGGCATCTACGTCTGAGCCGAACAGCAGGGCAGTTGAAACAACCGGCGTCTTTCGTCCGGATCGGGCCGGATCGGCGTGCCGGGCACGCGAGCCCGGCGTGATCCGGACGACAGGCCCTGGGCGTGGCCCGAGCCACACAGAAGCGGGGGGGGGCCGCGGCGCCCCCCCCCCGCTTCTGCTTATTCCCCGTTTACCAAACCTGACCGGGTGGTCTATCTCACCACCCGTCAACCCCTTATTACGGTCGCGTAGGTCACATTCGGCGGTGCAGGATAAGCGTTTGTGGCAGACGATTCGAGAAATAATCAACGTGGCGTCATCAACCGACATGGTGTCATCGGGTCGTACGCGGCGATTGGCGACAGCTTCACCGAGGGGGTCGGGGACCCAGGCCCGGACGGGACCTTTGTCGGCTGGGCGGACCGGTTCGCGGTGCTTCTCGCGGACCAGCTCCCGGACCCCGATCCCGCGACGGGCACCGAAGGCTCCGCGCACGGGAACTTCAGGTACGCCAATCTCGCCGTACGCGGACGACTCCTGGACCAGATCGTCGAGGAGCAGGTGCCGCGCGCCAAGGAGCTCGCACCCGACCTGGTCAGCTTCTGCGCGGGCGGCAACGACATCATCAGGCCCGGCACCGACCCCGACGACGTTGCCGAGCGCTTCGAGCGTGCGGTCGCGGAGCTGACCGGATCGGTCGGCACCGTCCTGGTCACCACCGGCTTCGACACCCGTGGCGTTCCCGTGCTGCGCCATCTGCGCGGCAAGATCGCCACCTACACCGCCCATGTGCGGTCCATCGCCGACCGTTACGACTGCCCGGTCCTCGACCTGTGGTCGCTGCGGTCCGTTCAGGACAGGCGTGCCTGGGACGACGACCGACTCCATCTGTCGCCCGAGGGACACACCAGGGTGGCGCTGCGAGCCGCCCAGGTCCTCGGCCTCGACGTGCCCGCCGACCCCGACCAGGAATGGCCCCCGCAAGCACAGCGCGGCACGCTCGAAGTCCGGCGCGACGACATCCACTGGGCACGCGAGTACCTGGTGCCGTGGATCGGCCGTCGGCTGCGGGGCGAGTCCTCCGGCGACCACGTCGAGGCGAAGCGGCCGGACCTCCTGCCGCTCTAGCCAGTGCTGTGACCGGAAGGGTTCACCGGCGTGCGACGCCTGGCACGCACGGGCGTACTGGTTGCACATACACGCGTACTGCCCTGTCCGGCAGCGAGCCGCCCGCCGGGGCTCCGGGGGCGTCCGCCACGCCACCCCAGTGCCCTCGTTCGCCGGACGGTCCTGAGGTTCAGGACCGTCCGGCGAGGGACGACAACGGAGGTGCCGGTATCCGCTCCAGCACTCCGCCCGCGAAGACGTCGTACAACGGCAGCGTCTCCAGATGCACATAGCCGATGTGGCAGTCGCAGACGGCGAGTGGACAGGCACGCGGGCCGAGCGAGCGGCGATAGCTTCCGTCGTAGAGGTTGCCCAGCTCCGCCGGGACGAAATGGCAGCGGCGCACCGTGCCGTCACCGTCCACCGAGATGACCGACTCGCCCGTCCGGCAGGGCAGTCCGGCCGACCGGTGCGGATGCCTGCTGTACGGGAAGAGCGGGTCGAGGGCCGTCCAGCGATCCGCCTCCTCGTCGGTGTAGCTGTGCCCCTCGGCGGCGTTCACCCAGAGATAGACCTCGTCCGGCAGCGCGGCCCGCAGCCGTCGCGCCTCGTCGAGATGGTCGTCGAGACCGACGACCCCGACGCTGTGGCGGATGCCGAGCGCGGTCAGTTCCCGGCACTTGGTCAGGAACCGCTCGGACGGGGTCTGCCCCGGGTGGTACGTGCACCAGAGCGCGATCTTCTCGCGACCGGCGTCACCCGCCTCGGCCAGCCAACCCGTACGGCTGCTGAGGTTGGTCTGGATCGCGACCCGGCCGACGTGCGGCAGCCGCGCCAGCTCCACCAGCGCACGGCGGTACCAGGAGCGGACCAGACCCTCGCCCCACGGGGTGAACAGGACCGAGAGCCGGTCGCCGGTCTGGGCGGCGGCCCACGCCGTGAACCGCTCCAGTGCGGCGCGGTCGGCACGCAACTGCTCCCGGCTGTCCCGCCGCTTGGCGAACGGGCAGTACGGGCAGTCGTAGTCGCAGGACGCGAGCGGGCCGCGATAGAGGATGGTCAGGTCCATGGGCACGCTCACTTCAGTTCGTACGCGGCCATCGCGGCCCGCACGCCGGGGGAGAAGAGTTCCGGGCCCAGTGCGTCGGAGTGGGCCAGGCCCTCGGGGGAGAGCCGCAGCAGGCCGGACGCGCCGGCCGCCGCGTCGAGCCAGCCACGCGCCTCGAACCGGGCCAGTTCGGTGCGGAAGTCGTCGGCCGGGGAGCTGCCGAACCGCTCCCGGTAGTCGGCCGGACGCAGCCCTTCGGCCTGCAGGAGCGACTGCAGGAGATGGCGCCGGCGGGCCTCGTCGCCGTCGACGTACCGTCCGACCTCGGCGCGTGAGAAGTCCTCGGTCGCGGTGTAGCCGTCGATGATCGCTCGTACCTCCCGCATCTCCACCGCGTAGTCGAAGGAGTAGTGCAGACCCGTGGTGTACGAGCGGGCGCCGCACCCCAGGCCGATCATGCCGTCGGTCTGACAGGCGTAGTCGTCCGGGCCGTCCGTCCGGGGGGCGTCGGAGCGGCGGAACATCCGCATGGACACCTGCTCGTAGCCGTGGGCGAGGAGATGGTCCCGGCCCGCGCGGTACAGCCGCAGCCGCTGTTCGTCCCAGGCGGCGTCCGCCGCCTCGCCGTCGGTGCCGAGCCGTCCCAGACCGGTCAGCGGGCGCACGTACAGCGGGTAGAGGTACAGCTCCTCCGGCCGCCAGCCGAGCGCCGCGTCCAGCGAGGTGCGCCAGCTGTCCTCGGTCTGCCCGTCGATGCCGTAGATCAGGTCGATGTTGAGGACCGGGATGCGGGCCTCACGTATCCGGTCCAGCGCCGTCTCCACCTCGGCCCGGCGCTGCGGTCGTACGGCGGCACGCGCCTCGGCTTCGGCGAAGCTCTGCACGCCGATGCTGATTCTGGTCGTCCCGCGGTCGGCGAGGACCGCCAGCCGGTCGGCCGTCGCGGTCGACGGCGAGGTCTCGACCGACAGCGGAACGGACCGAAGATCGGCCCCCATCCGCTTCTCCGCGATGTCGCAGAGCCGCTCCAGCTCCGCCGCGGTGAGGAACGTGGGAGTGCCCCCGCCGAACGCCGCCGCCGCGAACCGCACCGGATCGGCTTCGCCCAGCGCGTCACGGACGGCGGTGGCCTGCCGGTCCAGCGCGTCGAGATACCGGGTCGTCAGCTCGTCCGGGGCGCCGATCCGGGTGAAAAGGTTGCAGAAGCCGCAGCGGACCTCGCAGAACGGTATGTGGAGATAGAGCGAGAGGGCGTCCTTGCGCTCGGCCGCCCACAACTCGCGCAGCGCGGGCCGCTCGGCGAGGGGGCGATAGGCGGTCTTGTGCGGATAGGCGTAGACGTAGCTCTGGTACGGGCGGGTGGTGTGCGCGACGGTCGTGGTGCGGCTCATGGTGCGGTGACCCCCGGTTCCAGGAAGAAGTGCGCGTACGGAACGGTCCAGACAGACTCGTGGCCGAGCCGGTGACCGGTGTAGCCGTCGTCCCCGTAGGCCGTGCCGTGGTCGGAGCAGACGATGGCGAAACAGCGGCGTCGGCTGCTCGCCGCGGCGAGCAGCCGGCCGATGTGGGCGTCGACGTATTCCAGGGCGGCGGCATGGGTGGCGCGGGAATCGCCCGCCTCGCGTGTGGCCCCCGGCCGGTGGAACCAGTTCGGCTGGTGCAGGGCGGCCACATTGACGAAGAGGAAGAGCCGCTGCTCGGCAGGGAGCTCGGCGACGACCTGCTCGGCACGGGCCACTTGGGCCTCGAACGAGGTGGGCGAGGCCACGCCGAACTCCGGTTCCCAGTGGCTCTCCTGGAACATGCCGGGCAGCACGGAGCCGAGCGGCCCCTGCCGGTTGAAGAAGCCGACGCCGCCGATGCACACCGTGCGGTATCCCACTTCGGCGAGGCCGGACAGCAGATCGGGGGTGTCGAAGACGAAAGTGCCCGAAGCCGTGGACTCACTGCCCGCGAAGCGTGCCGCGAACAGCCGCGGGTGCGGCCCGGGGCCGACCGGTGTCGGCAGGAATCCCGCGAAGATCGCCTGGTGGGAGGCGTAGGTGAAGCTGCCGGGCGCATGCCGCTTCTCCCAGACCCCGCCCGGCAGATGGCGCGCCAGATGGGGGATGCGTCCGGCGGCGGCGAGTTCGGCCGCCACGTCGTAGCGCAGGGTGTCGAGGGTGACGAGCAGCAGATCGTGGCTGCCCACGATCTCGCTCATGTCCGGGTCCCGGGCCTCGGCGGGGGCGGGCGCGGTGTCAGGCAGTGGCGTTCGCACGGTGGTTCCTTGCTCTGTTCAGTACGGCAGCGACCTGCGCCGCATAGGTGTCCAGGCCCTCGGCGCCGCTGCCGGGAAGTCCGGTCAGCCGCGGCAGCAGATCACCGAAGGCGTTGACCTCGCCGACGGCGAAGCGCCGCCAGCCGGCCGTGGGCAGCAGGTCCACGCCCACGCACAGCGTGTCCGGGAAGCAGGCCGCGGCCCGTTCACACACGGTCAGGGCCTCCGCCCAGCTGCCGCCCGCGGTCTCGACGGCCGCACGGACGTCGTCGAGGCTTCCGCGTTCGCCGCCGAGGTGAAGATTGGTCATGGGGGAGCGGCTGGTGCGCACGACGGCGTGGGTGGCCCGGCCGGCCACCACCACGACCCGCAGATCCGCCGCGCGGCCACGCTGGGTGGCCTTGGGCAGCCAGCGTTCGACATGCAGCCCGTCCGGTGCGAGCGCGTCGACGATCGCCGCGATCTCCCGTTCCGTCGTGCAGCGGCGCACCCGCAAGGAGTTGAAGAGCCGGCCGGCCGGGTCGCGATCGACCGAGGTGGTCGCCCTGATCCGGCCGGGCCCGGCCGTCTCCACGGCCAGGACGCCGGAGGCGGACGAGCCGTGCGCGAGCTTCACGAAGACCCTGGGCATGCCCAGCGCCGCCATCCGGTCGCGTACGTCCGCCCAGTCGCGCAGCTCAGGGGCGGCCGCCCCCGAGGTCGGCGACGCGGGCACGGGCACACCGGAGCCGTCCAGCAGCGCATGGCAGAGCCGCTTGTCGAACAGCACCGCGACATCCCCGGGGCCGTCGAGCAACGTGGCACCGGAAGCGGTGGCCGTCCGCGCCACCGCGCGCACGGCCGCGGTGAACCGGGCGTACCACAGGGCGGTCCCCTCGACCCTCGTCGGATCGTCGACCGCCCGGAGCAGCCGATCCAGCTCGTCGTCCTCACCGGGCGAGTCCATCCGGACGGTCTCATCCGGCCGGAAGGCGGCCTCGCCGCGCAGCACGTCCAGCCAGGGCACGACCCGCGCGGGAGGCAGCCCGGCGGCCCGTACGGCGTCCTGGAAGAGCGCGACCCGGCGGTTGCCGGGTACACCCACGACGGCGAAACGCGGCCCCGGACCGGTGGCGCTATTCGCTGATGGCGACATAGCGGTCGTCGTCCTCTTCCGGATCCCAGTACTCGACCTCGTCGACCTCGCCGTTCACCCGGTCGGAACCCAGGAGATTCCTGAGACGGTCCATCAACGGGCCGCTGATGTAGTGATGGTGCAGGTCCAGCGAGGTCAGATGCGTGAGCGGCTGGCCCGAGAGCAACGACTCGGCGCCCTCGTCGCTCAGCGTTCCCATCGCGAGGGAGAGCGACTCCAGCTGGGCCACGACCGGTGCGGAGGCGACCGCCGCCGCGATCTCGTCCTGGATCTCGCTGTTCTGCAGCCCCAGATGACGCAGGGCCGGGAACGCCGCACCGGACAGCAGCGGCGCGAGGTCCTCGACCGTCGTGTCTCCGCCGTACTCGGTGACGCCGAGCCAGAGTTCGAGGTGCTCCAGCGCGGGCAGCTCCGACGCTCCGATCGCCCGCACGATGCCGGACGGGAGCCCGCCCGACTCGAACCGCAGCTTCCTGAGCGACTTGTGCCGCACCGGTCGCAGATCGAGTGTCGTCCGGCCCTCGCTCCGCTCGCCGCACCCCCGTACCGTCAGTTCCTCCAGCCGGCCGAATGCCTCGACGACCGGCGTGATGTCGGACATGACGAGCCACGACAGCTCGCACTCCTCGCCGACGACATCGGCGAGGAAGAGTGCCCGCAGGGCCGGGAAGCGGTCCGCGTGACCGGTCAGCAGTTCGATGACAGGAGCGATGGACTCGTAGTCGCCGTGCCACCAGGGCCCGATCACCAGGGCCCGGACACGCGAGGTGTCGACGGTGTCCAGGAAGTGCTGCCAGAGCGTGGCGAACGTCGGATCGCCGTCCCAGTCGCTCTCCAGCCGCCACGCGACCGAGTCGGCGGCCGGGAGCGGGCCGGCGAGCGACCGGTCCGGCCCCGGCAGGGTCAGGACGGGCAGGCCGTGAAAGGTCTCAGGGTGTTCGATGTCGGTCATCGTGAATCACTCCGCGACAGAGGTGTAGCGGCCTTCGGCACCGCGGTCGCCCCACGGCTTGTTGCGCTCCGACACATCGACCCGCACACCGTGGGATTCCAGCGCCTGGGTGATCCGGTCCTGCATCGGCTCGGTCATGAAGTGGTGGTGCAGATCGAGCCGTTCGAGATGGGTGAGCGGCTGGCCGTCCAGCAGCGCTGCCGCGCCCTCGTCGCCCAGCGTGCCGTTCGACAGGTCGAGGACACGCAGCTGGGCGACGACCGGGGCACTCGCGACGGCCGTCGCGATCTCGTTCTGCAGCTCGCTGTTGCGCAGGCCGAGGTGGGTGAGGCCGGGGAAGCGGGAGCCGGAGAGCAGCGGGGCCAGGTCCGCAACATTGGCGTCGCCCCCGTACGCGGAGACACCGAGCCAGAGATCGAGCCGCTCCAGCGCGGGCAGCTCGCTGTCCAGGATGCCGCGGATCACCCCGACCGGCAGACCGCCGGTCTCGATGGTCAGTGAACGCAGCCGCTCGTGCTTCGAGGGGGAGAACACCAGGTCCGTGCCACCGCGCACACCCAGTTCGAGCAGTCCGGGGAAGGCCTTCAGCAGTGCGGTGACATCCGACTGCTCGATCCAGGAGATCTCGGCCTCCTCCATGGTCAGGTCGCCGACGAAGACGGCCTCCAACGAGGTCAGCCGGTCGGCCGCGGCGATGACCAGATCGATCGGATAGGAAGAGGGCTCGTCGCACGACTCGCCCCACTGACCGATGATCAGCGCCCGCACACCGGCAGGATCGACCGCCTGCAGAAACGCCTGGAAGGCCTCCTCCCACGTCGTCTCGGACTCGTCGTCGTACGGATCGACCGAGATGCGCCAGGCCGCCGCGTCGGAAGCCTGTACCGGCGCCTTTTTCGTCGCGTGCTGGAAGTCGACCGCGGGAAGGCCGAGCAACTCGTGCAGATGGTCCACACCGGACATGACCCTGAGCTCCTGGTACTGGGGGACGGCTGATGTCCGCAAGGTTTATCAAGCGGCACTGACAACCCGGCGACCGGGGACCGTCCGGGACGTGTCCACCGACGCCCGGCGGGGCCGGCCACCGGTCGATTGTCAGACCCTCCCCGTAGCGTTTTTCCCGTGGTCGGCACAGCGGGTGCCGCCATCGAGGGGAGACGTCTGTGTACCGGCAGGGCGATGTACTGATCGTGTCGTTGGAGGAGTCGGCGGTGCCCACGCATCTTGTGGACGCACCGGGTGAACCGAGGGACGGCCGGGGGCGCATGATCCTCGCACTGGGCGAGGTCACCGGCCATGCCCACGCGGTGCAGGGGCCGGGCCGGCTGATGCGCGAGGCGGGGGCGTTCGGGCCGATGCTGCTCCATCTTCCCGAAGGCGGCCGGGTGGTGCACGAGGAGCACGCGGCGATACCGCTGTCGAAGGGCTGGTACCGAGTGGTGCGTCAGCGGGAGTACGTGCCGGGAGCGGTCCGCATCGTCGCGGACTGACGCCGCCGCACGGCCGGTGGCGGCGAACCGTGGAAGCACCTCGGTGACGGGCGCTCATCCGATCACACCTCGGTGACGGGAGCGCATCCGATCAGTGAAGCGCGCAGTACAGAAGACAGCACACCGAACACCGCATACGAACACAGGATTCAGGGGACGGGGAAGACCGATGCAGTACGTGGACTCATGGCGGGCCGTGGCAGCGGCGACCGGCGCGGCGGACCGGGCCGCCGCCGAGGACGGGCTGCGGCTCGCCTACCGCAGCGCGGGACTGGCCGAGCCGGAGCAGATCGTCTGGGTGGCTTCGCCGAGGGCCGCCGTGGAGGCCGTCGAGAAGCTCTCCGAGGCCGGCAGGTCGGTGCGTGACGAGGTACGGACCCGGCCCTGGGCGCAGGAGCGGCGCCGGATGTACGACGAGCTGGGCCCGGCCGGCTGGTCCGCCCTGTGGTCGGCCACGGGGGCACAGCTGTGGGAGACCACGGTCGCGCTCGCCGACCGGATCAGGGCCGGTGTCGTCGCCGACCTCGCGGAGCGCCCCGAGGACGAGTCCGCTGTCCGGCTGGTGCTGCTGGACGCGGTCCTGGGCCAGCACGACGCGGCCTGGCTCGCCGCGTTCGACGGGCGGGGCGAGCGGCTGAACGGCCTGGCCGAGGTGGCCAGACACGCGGGCTGGTGGTGGCCCTACGAGCGCGTCGTGGTGATCAGCGAGCGCCCGGAAGCGCTCCACCGGGACGAGGCGGGCCGGCTCGACCGCGGGGACGGACCGGCGCTCGCCTACCGTGACGGCTTCGCGCTCCACGCCTGGCGCGGCATGCCCGTGCCCGCCGAATTCCTCGCGGAACTGAACTCCCTGACCCCCGAACGGATACGTGAGGAGGAGAACGCGGAACTGCGCCGCGTGATGCTGGAGTTCTACGGTTACGACCGCTATCTCAGCGAGTCGGGCGCCGAGCCGGTCCACCGTGACGAGACGGGCGTCCTGTGGCGGATCGCGCTGGACGGCGACGAGGACGTGGTGATGGTCGAAGTGGTCAACTCCACCCCGGAGCCGGACGGCACCAGCCGCACCTACTGGCTGCGGGTACCGCCCAGCACGAGGACCGCGCAGAACGGTGTGGCCTGGACGTTCGGACTTCAGGGCAAGGAATATGCGCCCCTGCGGCAGACCTGACGGGCGGCGCCCCTGCTCACCCGGCTCGGCAACGTCTCGGCCGGCGTCCGGCGTGCATGGTGCTCGCGGTGAGGTGTGTCGTCGGGAGCCCGGCCCGGGGCCGGGGCTCGACGGCCCGTCGGGGCAGGGCGTCCCGGATGTTCCGGCAGCCGATGTGCCGGAGCGACCTGCCCTCACGGGACGCGGTTCAGGCCGTCAGCGCCGCCCGGTCGATGCCGAGCTCACGAGCGAGGGCCTCGTCGGTCCAGGCCAGCATCGTGGCCCGCGAGAGCGGACCCGCGTACGAGATCATCTGCACGGCGAGGCCGTCCAGCAGGGCGGTCAGCCGCCAGGCCACGGACATCGGGTCGTCGCACTGGAACTCACCGGCTGCGGCACCCTCTTCGATGACCTCGGCCAGCTCCGCCTTCCACTGCTGGTCGAGATCGCCGGCCACATTGCGCAGCGCCGGATCGCGCAGCGAGGCGGCCCAGCCCTCGATCCACAGCCGCCAGCCCTTGGCCTGGCCCGTCGGCGCGTACCAGCGGACAGCGGTGCGCAGACGTCGCACCGCGCTGGTACGACGGCCCAACAGCTTGCGCAGATGGGCGAGATCGGCCTCGGCGGCATGCGCGAAGGCGGCCGCGACCAGCTTTTCCTTGGTCGAGAAGTGGTACAGCACCAGTGCGTTGCTCACGCCGAGCACAGCGGCCACATCGGCGATCCGTACCGCCGCGACCCCCCGCACCTCGATCTGTTCGACGGCGGCGCGCAGGAGTTCCTCGCGCCGTTCCGCCACGCTCAACCGCACTCTTGCCACGGCGTCACCCTAACGAATGCGCGCCCGGGAGGCAGTCCGGGGGCGGAGCCGCACGGAACATGCGCCCGGGATACCGGACGCGCAAAGTGCCCGCACCGGCGGCCCCGGATGCCGGCACGGCGCAGTCGTACGCGCCCAGCAGGCGCGCGTCCATGCACCGAACCTGTCGGCCTCCGGCCGGGACGGATCCGGCCGCAGGCCGATCGGGTTCAGCGGTACCAGCCGAATCGTTGCGCCATGACCGGCAGCCGGTCGGCGACGAGGGCATGGGCGGCGGCCCGCGGGGTGCTGCCGTCGGTCTCCGCGCGGTCCAGCATCCGTTCGATCAGGGCCCGCATCGAGCGGCGGGTGTGCCCGAACGCCTCGTCGGCGTCCGCGCCGATGTCACCGAACAGGGTCCACCACCACCAGGCGTTCGTACCGGAGTTGACGACCACATCGGGCAGTACCGTGATCCCGCGCGCCGCCAGCAGCGTCTCCGCCTTGGCGAGCACCGGCATGTTCGCCGCCTCGACGACCCAACGGGCCCGGATCCGGGACTGGTTGGTGGCGTCGATCACGTACGAGACCGCCGCCGGGACCAGTAGCTCGGCATCCTGCGCGAGCCAGGCGTCCGCGGGAAGCTCCCGGTCGCCCTCCCGGAGCGCGCCGCGGTCCACCGTTCCGTACCCGTCCCGGGCGGCCAGCAGCGCCTCGACATCGAGGCCGGCCGGGTTGGCGATCGTGCCCTTGATGTCGGCCACGGCGACCACGGTCAGCCCGGCGCGCGACAGGAACCGGGCCGTCGCCCCGCCCATGGTGCCGAACCCCTGTACGGAGACCCTCGCCTCCCCGTACGCGACGCCCGCCCGGTCCAGCGCCGCGAGCGCCGACTCGGCGACCCCGCAGCCGCCGACCAGTTCGTCGAGCCCGATGCCGTCCACCTCTACGGCGAACGCGTCGGCGAGCCGTCGGCGGGCCGCCGTCTCGTCGTCGAGCAGTGGGTAGACGGCCTGGACCGAGGAGACGAGCCCGGCCTCGGCCGCCGCCCGGTCCACGATGTCCTGGGTGAGCCCCAGGTCCTCGCCGGTCGTCCACACGTTCTCGATGTACGGGCGCACCGCCCGCAGATAGCGCACCAGAACGCCGTACGCCTCGGGGTCACGGGGATCGCAGTCGATGCCGCCCTTCGCACCGCCGAGCGGTATGTAGCGGGCCCCCATGTCGTCGACGTCGAAGTGGAGGGCCTCCTTCATCGTCATGCCGCGGGCCAGCCCGACCACCTCGTCGAGCGTGCAGCCCGCCCGCATCCGCAGCCCGCCGCTGGAGACCCCGCGCACCAGCCGGTCGACGACCAGATGGCCCCGACGGCCGGTGATGTGGTCGGTCCACGTGAGCGAGATCAGCGGGGCGGGCGGGGTGGTGGCGCGGGACACCGGAGGTGTCGTCATCGGGGGGTCTCCTCGGTCACAGCGATCAGGGTGGGCCCAGGGGTCGCCAGGGCCCGGGACAGGGTGCGGGCGAGCGCCTCGGGGGTGTCGGCACGGGCGCCGTGGCCGCCGTACGCCCGCGCCAGCGCGGGCAGGTCGACGGACGGCAGATCGACGCCGGTGGGGGTGTCGCCGCACGCCGCCATCTCGTCGCGGATCTCCCCGTAGCCCCCGTTGTCGAAGACCACCACCGGCAGCGGCAGTCGCAGCTGAGCGGCCGTGGCGAGCTCCTGGACGGAGAACTGCAGCCCCCCGTCCCCGCTGAGTGCCACGACCTGCCGGCCGGGGTACGCCGTCTTCGCGCCGATCGCCGCGGGCAGCGCGTAGCCGAGCGTGCCGAAGCCGGTCGGGTGCAGATAGCGCCCGCGCGGGCCGATCGGCAGATGGGGCAGCGCGCCGTAGTAGCAGCACTGCGCGCTGTCCGAGGTCCAGATCGTGTCGGCGGCCGACACGGCCCGCGCGGCCCGCAGATACGGCACCCAGCGGACGTCGCGCTGCGCGGTTTCGGCATCCCGCGCGGCACGCAGCTCGCGTACCGCGGCGGAACTCTCCCGCACCTCCGGGCTGCCGGTATCCGGCTGCGTCAGCTCGTCGCGCAGCGCCTCCAGCGTGGGGTGCGCCGCGCCGACCAGCGCCAGATCGGCGGGCAGTCCCGCGTACATCTGGGCGGGGTCGATGTCGACCCGGATCAGCGTGCCGCCCAGTGACGGCGGCGCGGACCACAGGTCGGACTCGGCCAGCTCGGTGCCGACCGCGAGCACCGCGTCGCAGCCCGCCAGCCACTTCTGTACGGAGGGGCTGTGCAGTGACACCCCGAGCGAGAGCGGGTGCGTCTCGTCGACGATCCCCTTGCCATTGGCGGTGGTGACGACCGGGGCGGCCAGCGTCTCGGCCAGCGCCAGGCACCCGGCGGACGCGGACCGCGCCCCTCCGCCCAGGACCAGCGCGGGCCGCCGGGCCGCACGCAGGACCTCGGCCCCCTCCCGGAGCGCGGATCCGGCCGGGACCGGGACGGACAGCGGTGGCGTGAGCCGCACCGGTCCCACGGGCCCCGCCGCCTCCAGCAGATCCAGCGGCACCTCGACATGGACCGGACGCGGGCGTCCCGAACGGAACAGGGTGAACGCCCGCGCCACCGCCGAGCCGATCTCCTCGATCGTCGACACCCGGTGGCTGAACGCCGCCACCGCACGCAGTGCCTCGGACTGGCTGCGCATCTCGTGCAGCAGACCGGTCGGCTGACGCGGGTGGCGCGACGGCATCCCGGGGGACACGACCAGCAGCGGCACGCTGTCCGAATACGCCTGTCCGACCGCGGCCGTGATGTTGAGAAGGGCCGGTCCGGTGGTGGTGATCGCCACGCCGGGCTGCTGAGTGACCCGTGCGTACGCGTCCGCCGCGTATCCCGCCCCCTGTTCGTGCCGGGGCGTGACATGAGCGATCCCGTACTGCGTCAGGTGCCGGTAGATCTCCAGGTTGTGCGTTCCCGGAATCCCGAACGCCGTGGTGACCCCGTGGGCCGCCAGGGCGCGGACCACGGCCTCGCCACCGGTCGGGGACGCGCTTCTCGGCTGCCCGGCCACCCGGCCTCCCTCCACTGACAGGTCGGTGCCGACCAGTCGATTTACTGAACCGCCGGTCAGTATCGGGAGGCGGGAGCGCCCGTGTCAATGCAGCTTGTGCTGAATCGTCGTTCAGTGGCCGGACCGCGTCGGTCGGCTCGTGGGGGGTTCCGCCTCGCACCGGTCCTTGAAGCCCTGGCTGGTCAGTCCGAGGGCGGAGTTGGTGCGCGAGCGCATGTTCTCCAGCGCGACCATGGTCGTGAGCTCGACGAGCGCCGCCTCACCGAGCACGGTCCGCAGCCGCTCCACCAGCTCGTCCCCGACCTCGGGCGGTGTGAGGCTCATCGCTTCCGCGTAGGCCATGACGTCGCGCTCCAGCGAGGTGTACGCCTCGCTCTCGCGCCACACCGGCACGTCACGCAGCTTGCGCGGATCCATGCCGTGGCGGTGGTTCTCCCAATGGCCGAAGTCCATGCACCAGCCGCATCCGACGGTGGCCGCGGACGTCATGACGGCCAGCGCCTTGAGCTGCGGGTCCAGCTTCTTCCAGCGGCCCACCGCCAATTCGAACCGACTTCCGGCCCACAGCACCCCGGTGTGATGGGCACTGACCCGTACAGGATCGATGACCTTGCCGTACGTACGGTTCGAGTACCACGACACGGCGCGGAACAGGAGGGTGCGGGGCGGGTCGAGCGAGATGCGGGCGTTCGTCATGGCCGGTCTCCTTCAGTACGGCTCCGATGCCGTCCGGCGGCCCCGAGGGACGCCGTCGGCGGCTGTGTTCACGGGTGGGACGGACGGGGCCGCCTCGGATGTGACATGGAAGTGCGGCAGGATGCGGAATCCTCTGGCGGGTACGGACGTTGGATTCGGCATGACGGGAATCGACGCACAGCAGGACGCGCTGCTCGGGCTGCTCGGCGAGGAGAGCGGCGGCGTGCTCGTGACGCTCAGGCGCGACGGCAGACCCCAGCTGTCCAATGTCAACCACTTCTACTATCCCGAGGAGCGCATCGTCCGTGTCTCGATCACCGAGGACCGGGCGAAGACGAAGAACCTCCGCCGCGACCCTCGGGCGAGCTACCACGTCACCAGTGCGGACCGCTGGGCCTGGACGGTCGTGGACGGCGCGGCCGAACTGTCCCCGGTCGCGGCCGACCCGCACGACGCCACGGTGGAGGAACTGATCACGCTCTACCGCGACGTCCAGGGCGAACACCCCGACTGGGACGACTACCGCGAGGCGATGGTCCGGGACCGGCGTGTGGTGCTGCGGCTGCACATCGAGCACGCGTACGGGCAGCCGCGTGGCTGACGGCGTCCGGTCCGGCCGTCCGTCCGCCGGCCGCTCCGCCCTCGCACGGTCGTACCCCCGCCCATAATGAGACGACACCGACTCCCTCAGGAGATGATGTGACCGGCGCCGACCCCTTGCTCCCGCTCCGCACCCGACTGCGTTCGCTGCGCCCCGCCGCATTCGGCGCCGATCCGGCGGATGCGCGTATGGAGCGCATCCGCCGCTCACCCAACTTCGCCGACGGTGTCTTCCAGAACCCGGTGGGGGCGCGGACCAGGCCGTCCGGATCCACCCTGGAGTTCGCGAAGGTCTACTTCCGCAAGGAGGAGCGGGTGCGCAGGGCGCCGGTCGGCACGGTGCCCGTCCACGCCACCACGTACGCCGACCTCGCCGAGCCGCCCACCAGCGGGCTGCGGCTCACCTGGATGGGCCATTCCAGCGTGCTCGCCGAGATCGACGGCCGGCGGGTGCTCTTCGACCCGGTGTGGGGCGAGCGCTGCTCGCCCTTCGCCTTCGCCGGGCCCAAACGGCTGCACCCCGTACCGCTGCCCCTTGCCGCACTCGGCCCGTTGGACGCCGTGGTGATCTCCCACGACCACTACGACCACCTGGATCTGCCGACGATCCGGACCCTCGCGGGCACGGACACGGTGTTCGTCGTCCCGCTGGGCGTCGGCGCCCATCTGGAGCGGTGGGGCGTGCCCATCGACCGGATGCGCGAGCTGGACTGGAACGAGACCACCAAGATCGCCGGGATCAGTCTCACCGCGACCCCGGCCCGGCACTTCTGCGGCCGCGGCCTGCGCAACCAGCAGCACACGCTCTGGGCGTCCTGGGCCGTCGCGGGGCCCGAGCACCGGATCTACCACAGCGGTGACACCGGGTATTTCCCCGGCTTCAAGGACATCGGGGCCGAACATGGCCCCTTCGACGCCACGATGATCCAGATCGGCGCGTACTCCGAGTACTGGCCCAAGAACCACACGGGCTGTACCCCACTCCCCGGTGGGTGGCCCGACATACATATGACGCCCGCTCAGGGGATCCAGGCGCACCTTGACCTGCAAGGGGGTAAGCCGTACGGCGTCATGATGCCCATCCACTGGGGCACCTTCACCCTCTCCGTGCACCCGTGGGCAGAGCCCGGCGAGTGGACGAAGGATGCCGCCGAGGAAGCCGAGCAGCCGGCCGCATTTCCCCGGCCGGGCGAGCCCTTCGAGCCTGCGGGAACGCTTCCCCTCGATCCCTGGTGGCGGTCCGTGGCTGCCCCGATTGCACACCCCTGGCGCCGCGGCGAGGCAACGGACGTTGCTCAGGGTCAGGACCATCGCGATCTTGATCTCGCAGGTGAGCGGTGACTCGGGGCAGGGGTGAAAGCCTGACCGTGATGACGCAGTCGTTCGCCAGGTTGACGGAGGCCGAACAAAAGCAGGTGATCCAGGCGCTCGACGGTTCCCCTCGACGGGGGAGGGCTGCTTGAGGTTCCCCCGAGATGCGGAGGATGGTGACAGGGGGTCAGATGAGACTCATGAGAGGAACATCGGCCATGGCTGCCCCCAGAAAGTACTCGCTGGAGTTGCGTGAGCGTGCCGTGCGGATGTATCGCACCACGGATCCGAAGCCGCAGATCAAGAAGCTGGCCGTCGACCTCGGCGTGCATCCCGAAGCCCTGCGCGGCTGGGTCCGCCAGGCCGAGGCGGACGCCGGCGAACGCGACGACCGGCTCACCACGGACGAGCGGGCCGAGCCGGTGGCCCTGCGCAAGGAGAACGCCCAGCTCAAGTGGGCCGACGACGTGCTCCGGACAGCCTCGGCTTTTTCGCCCGGCCCAGGTGACAGCGCTCATCGACGAGCATCCCCACCTGGGAGTCGAGCCCGTACTCCGGGAACTGCACATCCCCTCCTCCACCTACTACCGCTGGCGCCGCGCCGAGAAGGAGCCGTGTGCACGCATTCGCCGGGACGCCGAACTGACCGAGCAGATCCGCGAGATCCATGCCGATTCCGGCGGGATCTACGGCTCGCCGCGGGTGCATGCCGTGCTCAAGCGTGAGGGCACCCACGTCGGGCGCAAGCGGGTCGAACGGCTGATGCGCGAAGACGGCCTGGTGGGGGTGAGCCCGCGCGCAAGGGCTTCACGCGCCGGGACCCGAAGGCCACTCTCGTCGTCGGGGAACTCGATGACCAGAGCGTGACAGATCTGCAAGGATGACGTGAACTCGGCCGGGCGGCCAGGCCGTGACGTCGAGTGCACCGGGCGGCGAGTCCGGGTCGAGGCGGATGCTGCGCAGTGGGCCAGACCGACGGTCGCCGGGCGCGATGGTCCGTGAGGACTACGTCCAAGGCCGCGGCCCGCCTGCGACTCGGGCCTGATCTATGTACGCAGGGTGACAACATAGTGTGCTGCTCGGGTCCAGATCGTCCGCACCGAGGAGAGAACATGAGCACCGCCGCGCCGGTATCGCTGGTCACGGGTGCTAACCGGGGAATCGGCTGGGAGACCGCGCGTCAGCTCGCTGCGCTCGGCCACACCGTCCTGCTGTGCGCCCGCCGTCCGGAAGACGCCGAACAGGCCGTCACTGACCTGGCCCCCGCAGTGCCCGGCGTGCTGCTGCCGCACCGACTGGACGTGACCGACGCCGATGGCGTCCGCGCCCTCGCCCGCAGTGTGGAGGCGGAGTTCGGGCGCCTCGACGTCCTCATCAACAACGCCGCCATCAACTACGACACCGGCCGGCGCGCTGTCTCCGCCGACCTCGACGAGGTCCGCCGCACCCTGGAGACCAACCTCTTCGGCGCCTGGCGGACCGCGCAGGCGTTCTTGCCGCTGCTGCGCCGCTCAGCCCACCCGCGCCTGGTGAACGTCTCCAGCGAGTCCGGTTCGCTGGAATTCATGTCCGGCGGAACCTCCGCCTACGGGGTCTCAAAGGCGGCCCTCAACGTCCTTACCCGCAAGCTTGCTGATGAACTGCGCGCCGAGCGGATCCTGGTCAACGCTGTCTGTCCGGGCTGGATCGCCACCGACATGGGCGGCCCGGGCGGCGGACCCGTCGAGCAGGGCGCCGCCAGTGTCGTCTGGGCTGCCACCCTGCCCGACTCGGGCCCCACCGGCGGATTCTTCCGGGACGGCGAACCCCTGGCCTGGTAGGCGGCTCCTCCTCGGCTGTCGCTCACGGTGCTGGACCGGCTCTGCCAGCAGGACCCCACACTCGCCGACCCTGTTTTCGGTGCCTGCTCGAAGCTATCGTGACCGGCAACCGCGCCAACGCCTTCGGTGCGGGCATCCTCCTCGCTCCAGCTGTTGTGTTGGTTCCAGGCCGAGGAGGTCGAGGAGATGGAGCTGGACGCCGCGGCTGATGACGATGGTGGGTGGGTCGGTGGCATGCCCGACTCGAAGCCGTAGGCCGGAGAGGTGGGAGAGGATCATGCGGCCGGTGGGGCGGACCACCTGGTTGCCGGGATACAGGCCAGGCATCTTCTGGTCGCCCCCGAGAGCCCGGCGGACCTGGCGGTCGATCAGGCAGAACACGAGCAGAGCCAGGCAGATCACCGCCACCAGCGCTGCGACCCGCTTGTTGTCCTGCACGAAGACAGGGGTGACGGCCAGGGGGCTCTTGAAGTCGCTGCGCCGGCTGAGTGCCGAGGTTGTCACGCATCCGTTCTGGGAGGCCTTGAGCGGTCCTGATCTGGTCGACGCCCGCATGGTGCTCAAGTACGCCCACGAGCAGTCCGGGGACGAGGCGTAGCCATGCCTGGTCCGGAGGGCATATCCGACCTGGACAAGAACCGGACGCTTGAGCAGTGGCTGGGTCACGGACAAACTCCTCGGCCGCCTCCACCCGCAACACAGCCGACTCATCACCGCGAGATTCGACGATGTTCTTGCCGGATGGGTCGTCCTCAGCCGCGATCCCTACCGGCTCGTCGGACACTGGGGCACCGTCAACCACCTTCAGACCCATCCCGAACTCCGCGGCCGTGGTGTCGGCTCCGCTCTCATGCGTCAGCTGCGGAAGATCGCCCGCGATGAACTTGAGCTCGAACAGCTCCATCTCGCGGCCCGGGGAGGAGAGGGGCTGGAGCACTCCTACAGCCGGCTCGGATGGCATGAGGTCGGCCGCTGGCCCGGGGCCCTCCGCCTCGCACCCGACGACACCCGGGACGAGGTCCTGATGCTCCTCGATCCCCTCTGACCGCAGGGGTATTCAGACAGTTCCAATACCCGACTCCACCATTAGCCGTCTTCGCCGAGGACATCGTTCCGGAGGACGCTGACAGGTGAATACCGACACGCGCCAAGGTGGCGTCAGGCGGGCTGCGGGGCGGGCGTTGCCGGAGCGGCCGCGACCTTGCGGGTCTCGCGGATTATCAGCAGGCCGTTGACCACCATCAATGTCGCGGTCAGGCAGTGGACGCCGAGCGCGGTGACCACTGAGCCGTGGTGGGCCAGCACGGTGGCCATGTCGCCGTACGCGGCGAGGGCCTCCATCAGCAGTACCCAGCCCAGCGCCCGGCGGTGGCCCGTCACCAGCAGGATGCCCAGGACCAGGGCCAGGACGACGTCGCGGATTCCCTTGATGATCAGGAAGCCGTCGCCGTCGCCGGGCGGCCAGCCCGGCAGACCGAAGCCCGGCGCCGTCGTCTCCGGGCTCAGGATGAACTCCATCCCGAACCAGAGGATGAAGAGGATGAAGGCGGTGGCCAGGACGGTGTTGATCTTCTTCAGCGACATTGTTCTTCTCCTTGCGAGTCTTCGCCAACTTGGTGAGCTTCGTGGAGCTTGCTGAGTCGTGCAGGGCCCCATCAGGCCGCGCGAACGCGGCTGATCGAGGGGTGTAGCTCGTCGGGATCGCAGTTGTGGGATCTGAGCGGCAGCTGCATTCCCGGATGCCTTTCGGTTGCCGGCAGCCGCCCGGGGGTGGGGGTTGTGCGCCACCGGCGCGGGGTCGGCCCGCGGGGCAGAAATCCGAAGCCCTGTCGGGCTCACCCCGACGGGGCGAAAGCTGTCGACATACAAAAACAAACCAGTCATGTCTGGGCGACTTTGGTATCAGATGAGGGCGGCGACCAGCAGGGTGAAGGCGCCGATGATGACGGCGACGCGGACGTAGTGCCAGCGGTCCCAGCGGTTCATCTGCTCCTTCCAGTCCTCGGGCCGGCTCTCGGGGGTCCATGTCTTGCCCCGGTTGTTGATCGGGACGAGCAGCAGGAGCGACATGATCACGCTGAGGATCAGCAGTCCGGCGGCGGTGACGACGAGTCCGGTGCCGTGGTGGTGCCATCCGGCGATGGCCCAGACCGCGGCGAGGACGAGCGAGCCGATGTACCAGACCGGCATGACGGCGCCGAGCATCCGGCCGCCGTGGCTTCGGCCGAGCTGGCCGGCGTCGTCGGGGAGGGCATCGAGGATCCGGTTGATGACGAAGGCGACGGAGAACTCCACCCCCACCATCAGGCCGACGACCACGGTGGTGACGACCTCAAGTGCGTTGAGCATTACGGCCCTTCCAGATATCTAGCGTTGCTAGCTGTCGAGGTAACGCTAGTACTGCTGCCGCTCCGTTGTCTAGCGGTGCTAGGGTCGAGTCATGTCGGTAAAGGAACGCAAGGAGCGCGAGCGGGCGGGCCGCGAGCGTCTCATCGTGGCGACGGCCCGCGAACTCGCCGAGCAGCAGGGCTGGGACGCGGTCACCACGCGCCGGCTCGCCGAGCGCATCGAGTACAGCCAGCCCGTCCTCTACAGCCACTTCCGCGGCAAGCGCGAGATCATCGGTGCCGTCGCCCTCCAGGGTGCCGCCGAGCTGGCCGTTGCTCTGCGGGCCGCGACCGCCGCTGCGGACGGTCCGCGTGCCCGGGTCGCCGCCCTCGCCCGCGGCTACCTCGACTTCGCCGAACGCAACCCGGCGGTCTACGACGCCCTGTTCCAGCTCGACGGCGGCCTGGCGTACGCGCAGGAGGACACGCCGGAGCCGCTGAAGGACGCCTTCGCCGCCCTGCTGGAGTGCCTCGGCGAGGTCGCCGGGGACGGCGTCCACCCGGGGCTGTTCACCGAGGTGTTCTGGGCGTCCCTGCACGGGATCGCGACCCTGACCCGGGCGGGACGGCTGCTGCCGGAGGACGCCGAGCAGAGGGTGGAGCTGCTGGTGGACCGGCTCGCCGTGCTCTGACACACCATCCCGGCGGACACGCGGCGGGGGCCCTCGAGCCCCGCCGCTGCCTGCCCGCGGCATCGCTTCCGGTCACTCGCGCCCACACGGCGCAGCCGCAGGCCGCCGGGCCTCGTACCGCAGAGGGGCACCCGCCCTGGAAGCTGCGATGCTGCTGGCGTGCGGTTCAAGGATGCGTCTTGGGGCTCAGCCGTCGACGCTGGAAGCATCAGGGCTACATGGTCCGGCGTCATCCAGTTCGGGATGGTCGCGCTGCCCGTCCAGCTGTGCTCCGCCACCGAAGAGCACCCGGGTCCGGAAGTGGTTTTCACCGGACATCCATATGACGCCTGCCGAAGGCATGCGGGCCCATCTGGATCTCCACCGTGTCCCAGGTGGCTTGGGAAGGCGGCCGCGCTGTCGAGGTGCCTTTCGCCCACAGCTCAGGGGCGGCTTCGTAGCCGGGCTCCCCCCGGCGGGCTGTCAGAAGGGTCACCTCGCCGGTGTCGGCGGGGGCAGAGGCGTGCTCAAGGCTGACCGCGGTCACGCCTACTCCTCGTGATCACGCCGCGCCCGTCCACACTTTGTGCGTTGCTCGATCGGCTCGAGCTGTTTGTCCGGTGGCGTCAGCGTCCCAGCCGGGCGTCGAGCCATGTGAGGACCTCGGGGGTCACGGGGTCGGTGATGTCCGCGAACTCCTGGTGCTTCTTGAGGAACTTGGCCACGTACGGGCAGACGGGGACGATCCGCATCCCGGAGGCGCGGACGTCGGTCAGGGCCTGCTCGACGAGGATCGCGGCGAGTCCCTGGCCGGCGTGGGCGTCGTCGATCTCGGTGTGGAAGAAGACCCGCCGGTCGTCGCGGTCGCGGTAAGCGGTCAGGCCGGCGCGCTTGTCGTCGACGAGGATCTCGTAGCGGTGGCGGGCGTCGACGCGTCGGACGAAGGGGGTGGTGGTCGGCTCGTTCATGACGGTCCTTTCGGTGGAGGGTTCAGTGGTGGGAAGGGTTCTTGCGGGGTGCGATGACGGCGTTCGGCAGGGCGGGGGCGGGCAGCCGGTCGCCGGGGTAGCCGTCGACGCTGCCGAAACGGTCGGAGGCCCGCTCCCATTCCTCCCGCGCCTCGACGATGTCCTGGTGGCTGCGGCCGATGAAGTTCCACCACATGGCGATCTCCTCGTCGAACGGCGTGCCGCCGAGCAGGATCGCCCGTGCGCGGTGGTCAGAGGCGTTGGTGAGGGTGAGTGTCGTCTGCCCCGTGGCCACGTGGCCGAGTTCGGCGGGGTGGAGGACCGTGCCGGCGAGGCGGATGTCGCCTTCGTCGACGAGCAGGCCGTGTTCGAAGGCCGGGTCGACGTCGAGGGTGACGGTGGCGCCAGGGTCGAGGAGGAGTTCGGCGCCGAGGAGCGGGGTGAAGGTGCGGACGGGGGAGGTCTCGCCGGCCAGTGTGCCCAGGAAGACCCTGAGTTCGGCGCCGTCGACGCGGAGCGGCTCAGGGGCGTGGTGCTGGAAGTCGCGAGGGGCGTGGCGGTGTTCGTCGGGGAGGGCCAACCAGAGCTGGACGCCGTGCAGGACGGTGGTGTCGGGTGTGGAGACCTCCGTGTGGCTGATGCCGTGTCCGCCCGTCATGAGGTTGATCTCGCCGGGCCGTACGAAGGCGTGGGTGCCCAGGCTGTCGCGGTGCTCGATCTCGCCGGTGAAGAGCCAGCTCACGGTCTGCAGTCCGGTATGCGGGTGAGGGGCGACGTCCATGCCGCCGGAGTCGGCGACCAGGTCGGGGCCGTAGTGGTCGGCGAAGCACCAGGCCCCGATGAGTGTCCGGGCCCGCTGGGGCAGCGTGCGTCGTACGGTCATGGCGCGCGGGCCGCCCAGCGGGACGTCCCGGGCCGTGAGGACCTCGACCTGTGTGTCACCCATCTCCTGACCCCTCCAATGTAGTTTTGATTTCAACAATCATGGATGATAATAGTCCTGACGACAACGCCCGGCAACAGACGAAGGAGCACAGGGTGAGCGAGACGGCACAGGTCACGGCAGCCCTCCGGACCACCGGACGGATCCACCTCGACAAGCAGAGCCCCACCGCGTACCAGGCACTGGTGAAGACGGCCGACGCTGTCCGTACCACCGCCGCCGATGCGGGTCTCGACCGGATCCTGGTCGAGCTGGTCAACCTCCGCGTCTCCCAGCTCAACGGCTGCGCCTACTGCCTCGACGTGCACACCCGGGCCGCGCTGCGGGCCGGTGAGACCACCCGGCGCCTCGGCGTGCTCGCCGCCTGGCGCGACACCGAACTCTTCACCGCCCGCGAGCGCGCCGCCCTCGCTCTCGCCGAGGCCACCACCCACCCCGCCGACGCCCTCGCCCAGGAGCGGGCGTACGCCGAGGCCCACGAGGCGCTGAGCGACGACGAGTTGTCTGCGGTGATCTGGGTGGCCATCACCATCAACGCCTTCAACCGGGTCTCGATCCTGAGCAAGCACCCGGTACGGGAGACCTCCTCCCGCTGAAGCGCATGAACCGGCTCACGGCGCGGCGGCCCATCCCGCACCCGGGACCGAGAGTCGCACCGCCGGAGTTGTCGGGGGTGAGCAGGTCAGGGCTGGGGGCTGCTGTGACCTGGGCGATGTCGACCTTGGTGCGGCTGGCCCAACTGGGCTACGACAAGGGGCTCCTGCGATCAGGGCGAGGTCCGTTCCGAACCAGGCGAGGAAGTCCGTTGGGCGTCGGCCGCACCCATGTGGCCTTTGGGCAGTGGCCGTTGGCGTTCGCTGGGTAGCTCTGCCGGGAACCCCGGATGTGTCATTGCACTGTGCCATGTCACATGATTCACTCACGGGCAATGAAACCGGCTCGGGAGGTGTCGGGTGTCCACACGGTCGATCAAGGGGACCTATGCCGCATCGGCCGACTACTCCTCTGTGCCCATGGCCTGACGGCCCGTCCCGCTGTCCCGGATCAGGATCGGACCCCACCATGACCATCACCGACATCCGCACTGTCGATTACCATGCCGGCGGCGAGCCGTTCCGGATCGTCACCGACGTGCCCGCGATCGCAGGGGACGCCGTGGCGGACAAGCGTGTGAGCGCGATCGCCGATCCCGGGATCGACGGGCTGCGTGCCCTGCTGTGCTCCGAGCCCCGCGGCCACGCCGACATGTACGGCGGGTTCATTGTTCCGCCCAACGACGCGGGGGCTCATTTCGGTGTGCTCTTCTGGCACAAGGACGGTTTTTCGACCGCGTGCGGTCACGGCACCATCGCTCTTGGCGCGTGGGCGGTGCGTAGCGGCCGGGTTCCGATCGATCCCAGCGGGGTCACGGAGGTAGTGATCGACGTGCCCTCGGGGAGGGTTCGCGCCCATGTGGCCACCGACGGCGACCGGGTCGTCAGCGTCGACTTCGTCAGCGTCGCCAGCTACGTCCTGCACGACGAGGTGGCGGTCCCGACCTCGCGCGGGGAGGTCCGGTGTGGGATCAGCTTCGGCGGCGCCATTTATGCTCACGTCCCGGCCGCAGCGGTCGGCCTCGATGTGAGTGTGGCCTCGCTTACCGCGCTGATCGAGCTGAGCCGCGAGATCAAGGGCTTCCTCAACCCCACCGCCTTCGCCGAGCACCCGCTCGACGACAGGCTGAGCGGTATCTACGGCGTCATCTATATCGACGACCAGGGGATCGGTCCTGACGGCAGCCTGCGGCAGCGCAATGTCACCGTGTTCGCCGACGGTGAGGTCGACCGTTCGCCCTGCGGGTCAGGCACCTGCTCGCGGGTTGCCGCGCTGCATTCCACCGGCCGGCTCAAGCCCGGCCAAGTGCTCGCGCACAGCTCGATCACCGAGGCGACCTGGCTTGCGCGGGTGCAGAGGACCACGCACGAGGCAGGCCGGGAGGCCGTGGTGCCGGTGGTCACCGGCCGGGCCTACCAGACCGGCGAGCACCGGTTCATCGTCGACCCCGACGACGACATGGTGCCGGGTTTCGTGCTTCGATGAGGGGGAGTCACAAAGTCAGCGCTCTGAGACAGTTGGTTGCGCTGCTCGGCGATCGGGCCCATCCGATGCTGCCGAATGTGGGGCAGCGCGCCAACCAGGCCATTGAGGACGGGATGGGGTTGGCCACGCTGCTGGAGGGGGTGAGTACGACCGACGTGTCGCATGTCCTGGTCCGCTGCCAGACGCTGCGATCGCGCGGCCCGGTTCCGGCAGGGCTCCCGGTTCAACGTTGAGCTCAAGGCTGCGGGCAAAGCCTCGATCTTTGGCATGCCCTGGATGTACGACTACGACGTCGAGGCCGAGGCCCGCGCCCTGCGCTGAGGACGGAGCAGTCGACACGTCGGCATGACGAGCCGAACCGTCAAACGGTACGCGGACGCCCCCAGGCCGGAAGCCCTCCACGGTGCAGGGGCCTCGAGTTACACCGGAACGAGCACGTACACCGTGCTCGGTTGAACACTTCGGATGCACGCCGGCACCTGGTCGACGCCGGGTCCGCAGCGATGGTGACGGCAGTGGCCTTCGCGTTGCTGATGCGGAGGTCGATGCTCAAGAGCGTTTGTTGAGATTCTTGGCTTCGTTGAGGATGCGGCCTCGTTCCAAGAATCCGACGCCGCGATCTCTGAGGATCTTGTCGACGTGGTGTTGCTTGCTGCCGGTACGGAGCCGATGTGCGGCCTCAGCCACCAGATCGGCCTGCCGGGTTGTTGAGGCCGCTGTGGTGCGGTGTGTGGGGCGTGGGGTGTGAGTTCTGCCCACCGTTCTCGCCGGGCCCGTTCCCGGCCGGGAAACGATGGCCGCTCGGAAGGGCCGGATCTGAAGGGAGATACGGACGCCGAATCGTGTGGCGATCAGGAGCGTGCCGAGCGACCAGCAAGCCAGGAGGATGCCGATGAACTTCAGGACGTCCAGGGCGAGAGGGCCGGTGTAGGTCTTCTCGTCTCCGATCGAGCCCAGCGGTGCCAGGAGGAGACAAACACCTGCGACCACACGCCAGTTCCGCTGCCAGAACGTCTGCGCTTGGGCCGTTTCAGGGTTTCGAGCGGCTATGGGCACGGTGGATGCGGAGGTGCGGTGGATGCTGCGTGCCGTGTCGTTGAGCGGCGTCATCGTGCCGTCCAGCCGGTACGTGAAGAGCGCGATGTTCCACTCCTGGGCGTAGGCCACGGCGGTGCGCGCGTAATCGCTGCCGGTGAAGAAGATCAGCTGTGCGGTCGATCCGCGGGGGCGCGCTCCCACGAAACGTTGCAGTTCCGGACGCCCGACCTGGGCGGCCTGGTATTTGACCTGTCCCAGTGCGCCGGCAGCGTGGACATCGATGCCGGAGTCCGGGCCTCCGGGGTGTGCGGTGGCATCGGAATAGCCCCAGTGGCGCATCCAGCGGGCTGCGTTGTGCTCGGCCTGCTGCCACGACGAAATCTGCATCGGCCGTGGCGGCACAGCCCTGCGCGGTATCTCGGCCACGTTCTCCCTTGACGTACTCGCTTCCAGCTCGGCAGGTCACTGCGCAAGGCAGAGCAGAACGCACACTTCACAGAGGAGTATCAGATCGGCGCCGAGCTGCCCCATGGTATGCGATTTCGCGGTGACGGCCGTCGCGGGAAGCGGTGCAAAGCCAGCAGTGCGACGGTCGGCAGGGCAGTTGCCGGCGCCGGCCACCGTAGCCGGCCGAGCAGGCACTTGACACCGAGCAGGGGGAACAGCGACGAAGGACAAGGGTCCGTATCCGGGCCACTCGGGCCAGTCGGCCCCTGCCGGAAGTTCCGGGTCCCCGCCGAGGGCGGCCACGCTCTGTTCGTCGGCTTCGGCCCGGCGCAGGCATAGGCACGGGCGCAGGAGCGCTGTCGCCAGGTGGAGCCAGATCTACTTCGTACCTCGTGGAGCCACTTCCGAGCCGTGCAGTGGAGCCCAAAGAAGTCAGGAGCTGGACGTCGTGGGCCGTGTCTTCGAACTGCCGTCTGCCGAACGACGCAGGTTCGAAGACACGTCCTGGGCCGTTCGGGTGTCCGTCGGCCAGGTGCCAATGCGACGTAATCGGTCGACTGTACGACAGCTCATACCAGAGCGGGACGGATGGCGGGCAAGTTCGACAACTGCCCGTCGCGCATACGTGATTGACGACTACCGTGTGTGCCCGGTGATCAACGGTGGGCTCATCACTGCCGAGCCTGCCCGACCGATGAACCGAGCCTGACCGACCACCGTAGGTGCCACCACATGAACGCCGATTCCTGGTGCCCCACGTACCGAGGACACTGATGTCTCAACTTCGCGCACCCGAAGCGCGACCGGAACGCCGAGAGGGCGGACGGCACGGCCGACCCGGTGCCCGTTCCCATTCGGCCACGGCCAGGCCGCGCGCCGCCCAGCCATCCCCCGAGGCGCGTATACGCCCCCAGTTCCTGCGCACAGCGGTGCTGCCGACCGTCGCCGCCGTGCTGAGTGGCGCCGCAGCGGTCGTCTTCACCGTCCGCTCCACCGGCGTCCGGCCGACCGCGGAACTGTGGACCGCCCTGGGGGTGGCAAGCGCGCTGGCCCTCGCCGCCGTGCTGTCCGCGTACCTGGCCGCCGACCGCGTCGCGACCACCGTCCTCGGCCGCTGTCTGGCGCTCCGCCGGGCCAGCGCTCAGGGCCAGGCCGAGCTGCAGCGGGTGGTGGAACAGCTCCGCAACGGCCGGCCCGTGCCCGCACGACGGCCCGCGCGGCCCGCTGCTCCCGGCAGCGACGCCTTCGAGCTGCTCGCGCAGGAACTCGGCCGCCAGCAGGAGGTCGCCGTGGCCGCTGTCGTGCAGGCGTCCCGGCTCCCCGATCACACCGGCGAGGAACAGAAGGTCGAGGTCTTCGTCAACCTCGCCCGCCGTCTGCAGTCGCTGGTGCATCGCGAGATCCAGGTGCTCGATCAGCTGGAGCACGAGGTCGAGGACCCCGATCTGCTCAAGGGCCTCTTCCAGGTCGACCACCTCGCCACACGCATCCGTCGGCACGCCGAGAACCTCGCCGTGCTCGGGGGTGCCGTCTCCCGACGGCAGTGGAGCAACCCGGTCACCGTGACCGAGGTCCTGCGCTCGGCGATCGCCGAGGTCGAGCAGTACCCACGGGTCAAACTCGTACCCCCGATCGACGGCACACTGCGCGGTCACGCCGTGGCCGATGTGATCCATCTGCTGGCCGAACTGGTGGAGAACGCCACCGTGTTCTCCGCCCCGCACACCCAAGTGCTGCTGCGTGCCCAGCAGGTCACCGCCGGGCTGGCGCTCGAGGTCGAGGACCGGGGCCTCGGCATGCCCGGCGACGAGCAGAAGCGGATGAACGCCCTGCTGGCCGACCCCGACCAGGTCAGTGTGGCCCGTCTGCTGCAGGACGGCCGGATCGGCCTGTTCGTCGTCGCGTCGCTCGCCCGGCGGCACGGCATCGCGGTCCGGCTGCAGGGCAACATCTACGGAGGCACACAGGCCGTACTCGTCCTCCCGCAGTGCCTGCTGGGCGCGGACGCGGACGCCCCGGCCGGGAGCGACGCGACTCCGGTCCCGCCACCGGGCCCCGTGCACCGCCCACCCGCCGAGGACGGCCCCGGCAGCCACCGCAGGCCGGACCCGAGCCTGAACCCCGGCCCGGCACCCGGTCCACAGGCCGGAACCGACCGCCAGTCCTACGTCCCCGGCCAACCGCTGCGCCTGCACCAGCCACCCCGGCAGGCGCGGCGCCAGGCCGAAGCCCCGCCGCTTCCCCTGCGCGCCGAGCGCCTCGACCGTCCCACCCCGGCCGAGGCCCGACCCGTAATCCGGCGCACGGACGACGCACCCGCGCCACCCCTCTCCGAGCCCGGCGTCGTACGCGGCACCATGGGTCGGCCGCAACTCCCCAGGCGCGCCCACCAGGAGCATCTGGTTCCACAGCTCAGAGAGGCACCGGCCGCACGCGCCGAGGGCGAACAGGTCCTGCACGACCCCGGTCTCATGGCGGCCTTCCGGCGGGGCATCGAACTGGCCGAGGCCCGCACCGAGTCCGAGACGGACATCGATCAGACTCCGGACACGCACCACGAATCGTCGCCTTCGCAGGCTTGGCGGCCCCCGGTCCCGCTGCCGGTCCGCGGCCGGACGGCGACCGTCGCCCCGCACCACAGGGCCGCCGTTCCGGAGCCCGGAGCGGTCCCGGCCACCGACCCTCTCGAAGCGAACACCTTCAAGGAGTAGATGCACCATGGCGACCGATATGTCGTCCGGTCAGGTCCCGGACCTCGACTGGCTGCTGAGCGGACTGGTCCAGCGCGTACCGTACACACGCAGCGCCGTCCTGCTCTCCGCCGACGGGCTGGTGAAGTCCCTCCATGGCATGGACGCCGACAGCGCCGATCACATGGCGGCGCTGGCCGCGGGCCTGTACTCACTCGGCCGCAGCGCCGGCGCGCGCTTCGGCGACAGCGGCGACGTACGCCAGGTGGTGGTGGAGCTCGATTCGACGCTGCTGTTCGTCTCCACCGCCGGGTCGGGCACCTGCCTCGCCGTACTGGCCGGCCGCGAGGCGGACCCGGCGGTGCTCGGCTATGAGATGACCATGCTGGTCAAGAGCGTCCGGCCCTACCTGATGACTCCGGCGAGACAAGCGGCCGGGGCCCCGAGTCCCACGGGACTTTGAGGGTGTCGGTCCCCCCGGACGGGCCGTTGCTCGACGACGCGGCAGGCCGGCTCATCCGCCCGTACACCGTGAGCAACGGCCGCACCCGTCCGACGACCGTGCTCGACCTGCTCTCCCTGGTGATGGCCACGGGGACCGAGCCGCAGACGCATCTGGGTCCCGAGCACTCCGTGGCGCTGGGACTGTGCTGCGGTCCCACCTCCGTGGCCGAGATCGCCGCTCATCTGCGGCTGCCGGCGGTCGTGACCAAGGTGCTCGTATCCGACCTGGTGGACTGCGGGGCGGTCACCGCGCATCCGCCCGCCTTCCATGACATGCCCACCGACCGATCCCTGCTGGAGGCAGTGCTCGATGGCTTACGACGACAGCTATGACTCCGGCAGCACCTACGACTCCCGCGGAAGCGACGGACCGGGTGGCTCCGTAGGCTTTCCCGTCGCGCTCAAGGTGCTGGTGGCAGGCGGGTTCGGCGTCGGCAAGACGACGTTCGTCGGCGCGGTCAGTGAAATCGCGCCGCTGAGCACGGAGGAGCTGCTGACCCAGGTCAGCGCGGCGACCGACAGCCTCGACGGCATCGAGTCCAAGACCTCCACCACCGTGGCGATGGACTTCGGCCGCATCACGCTCGACGAGCAACATGTCCTCTATCTGTTCGGGACCCCGGGCCAGGAACGCTTCTGGTTCATGTGGGACGAGCTCTCCCAGGGCGCGCTCGGAGCGGTGGTGATCGCGGACACCCGCAGGCTCGCGGAGTGCTTCGCCGCCGTCGACTTCTTCGAGCGGCGCGGCATCGGCTTCATCGTCGCGGTGAACGAGTTCGACGGGGCCTTCCGCTACGCGCCCGAGGAGGTGCGGGCCGCACTCGATCTGGGGGCGGACGTGCCCGTCGTGCTCTGCGACGCCCGGATCGCCAGCTCCGGCACCGGGGCACTGGTCACGCTGGTCCAGCACTTGATCAACGCCACCTCCGCACCGGCCTCGATGTCCGGCTTCGGAGCCCACCGGTGATCCGACACGTCGCCGACCGGCTGCTGCTCACCCCTGTCGACCGCGACGCCCTTGCCCGTACGCGGCGGCTTCGGACCCTGGGCCTCGGGGAACGTGCCGACGCCTCCTTCGACAACTTCGACGCCTTCGCCGACCGGGTGGCCGAGGTGACCGAAGTGCCCTTCTCGATGGTCAACTTCATCGACGGGAACCGGCAGTTCTTCGCCGGACTGCACACCCCGGCCGGCGCGGACAGGGGCTCCGACCTGGGTGCCACGGCCGCGGCCAGTGGCCGCGGGGCCCGGTACGTGGCCCTGGACCGCGGCTACTGCCCGCATGTCGTCGCACGGCGCAAGGCACTCGTCCTGGAGGACGTCTGCGACTACCCGAGGTTCGCCGGGAATCCGGTGGTCGACGAAATAGGTATCCGCTCCTACCTCGGCGCGCCCCTCATCGACCGCACGGGCGTCGCGCTGGGCGCCGTCTGCGCGGTCGACACCGTGCCCCGGCCGTGGGGCAGGGCAGGGCTGGACATGATCAAGTCCCTGGCGCAGGAACTTGTCGGGCACATCGATCAGCGAGAGGGCAGCAGCCTCGGTATCTGAGACGCGGGCCGGGCTGCCCGGTGCGCGGCGCCGGCCACGAGAGGCGTTCGGGGTTGGCGTGGCATCGGCCCCGCCGGAGCACCGGAGTCGGCGTGGCATCGACCACGGCCTGCCCTCCACCTGCCCCGGTTCTCGACCGTCCCCCAGGACCCGACCGGCCTCGGCCCTTGACCGGCCCCCGTGCATCAGACCTCGACCGTCCTCCCGTCCAGGAACGTCAGCACCACCGAGTCCGCACCCACCCGCACCCGCACCGAATCGCGCAGCGCCTCCGGATGCACGGTGTCCCGGGAGAGGGCGACCAGCGACACATGGATGCTCCGCCCGCCCGGATGCGGCCGGCTGCGCAGATACGGGATCGCGGAGCGCGGGCCGTACGCGTTGGACTGCACGTCACGCGCCACGCCGGCTCCCTCGGTGCCGCCGTCCCAGCCGTACAGCGCGACCAGGGCGCTGCTCAGGCCGTCGGCCGTACGGGCGAGCGCCCAGTCGGGACCGGACACGGCGAACGGGTTCTCCTCATGAGCGACCGCGTGACCGCCCTCCCGCACCACCGCTCCCTCGGGCGCCTCGACCCGGTGCACCCGGATCTCCCACGGGCCGTGCAGCACACTCGTCGTCCCGATCCGGTACGACTGGTCGTCACCGGGCAGCCTGGCCGCGTACCAGGAGGCGGCGACGCGGTCCTCGCAGCGCAGCGGATGGATGCGGCGGCGGGACGACGGGGTGCCGTCCGGGGCCACGAGCGCCAGATGGCCGTCGACGGAGCGCGCCACGGCGTGCGGGGCCGCTTCGGGCGCCGTCGCCGTCGAGTAGGCGAGCTTCGCGTAGTGCGGATCGTGGGTGCCCTCGGACGGATCGTCCGCCTCGTCGTATGGAGGATTGTGGTCGCTCCCGTGGTTGATCAGCCGCACGATGCCGTCGTCGCGGGTGCCGTGCAGCAGCCAGCCGGGGGCGGGCAGCGCGGTGTACTGGTCGGACTCCTCGATGGGAAGGGGGAGTTCACGGGCCGTCCACACCGGATGGTCCGCCGGGAGCAGCAGTCCGAGGAAGCCCTTGCTCGCCCAGTACGGCGAGGCGGGGCCGGAGTACGGCTGGGTGCTCGGCAGGAAGGTGTCGTACCAGCCGAGCGGCAGCAGCCCCCGCTCGTCCGGCACACCGCGTTCCGCGAAGTGCCGCATCGTGCCCGAGGCGAGCCGGCGTGTGAGCCCCGGCGCCAGCGGGGTGCAGTCGGCGAGTGCCCCCATCCACACCGGTGCGAGCGCGGCGAAGCGGTACGTCAGCGACCGGCCCTGGTGGACCGGTGCGCCGTCCGATCCGAAGAAGTGCGGGTAGTCCTCCAGGAAGCGGCTGAGCCGCTGCCGGTAGACCTTGCTCCGGCCGCCGTCGTCGGGGCCCGCGATCCGCGACCACAACAGCGGGTACAGATGCATGGCCCAGCCGATGTAGTAGTCGAAATTGTGGCCGTCCCCGTCGGTGTACCAGCCGTCACCGACGTACCAGTCCTCGATCCTGTCCAGATTGCCCTCGATGTCCGAACGGCTGTACGGGGCGCCGACCGAGGCGAGGAACTGCTCGGACACCACCTGGAAGAGCCGCCAGTTGTTGTCCCACGTGCGCCCGCCCACGAACCCGGAGAACCAGTCGACGACCCGCTCCTGCACCCGGGCGTCCAGCCGGTCCCAGATCCACGGCCGGGTCTCGTGCAGCGCGACCGCCACCGAAGCCGCCTCCACCATCTGCTGCGAACAGTCCGTCAGCCGCGGCCAGGACTCACCGCTCCGCGGATCGGTGCCCGCGGCCAGTCCCGCCGTGTACCGCTCGATCAGTGCGGGGTCGACCGCCCCGCCCGCGCCTGCGATCCGGCAGGCGGCGAGCAGGAACGACCGGGCGAATCCTTCGAGACCGTCCGAGACGACCCCCGACCAGCTGTTGCGGCCGGGCAGCCGGTACTGCGCGAAGCCGGGGGTCGCGTAGGGCACCAGTGCGTCCAGCATCCGGTCGGCCGTCGCCTCCCAGTGGGCCCGGGTCCAGCCGGTACGGGAGGACAGGATCCGGTCGGGCGGCGGCAGTTGCAGATGCGGTGCGACGGACATGGTGGTGCTGCTCCTCGGAAGGGGGGGCGAAGGGGTGGATCACTGAATGAGTTCGGCTCGGTGGGTGTGGCCGCGCGAGCCGCCGACGGCGACGGTGAGTACGGGCCTGCGGCCCGGGACGAGGCTCACCGTGTCATCGGCGTCCACCACCGACCGCACGTGGAACGGCAGCTCGACCGAGAGTGTGGTGAGCGTCCGGCCCGGGTCGGCGACCGCGACCGAGACGTGTCCGCCCCGGCGCTGCACGAGCACCGACGCCGGACCGGAGACCGTGATCCCGGCCGCGGTTCCGGCGCCCCAGAAGTTCACGGCGGTCAGTCCCGCCCGGCGCACCTCCACGGCCTGCGCGGTGGCATCGTTGGCGACTGTCCGGACCGGTCGCGAGTGCGACCAGACGGAGGTCGCCGCCGCCGATGCGCCGGGCAGCAGCACATAGGCGTACCGGGCGTCGGTGGGGGAGAGACCATGGTCGACCCAGAGCGTGAGGTAGCGCCGGGTGACGGGGTCGGCGCTGCCACCCGTGTCCGCCCCGGTGTTGATGTCCCGCCAGGTGCGGGTGCGCTGCTCGCGCAGGGCGCGCAGGGCGGTCCCCTCGGGGAAGACATAGCCGCCGACGCCTTCGACATGCGCCCACCGGGCTCGCTCGAAGTCCTGGGTCCAGCCCTGTTCGACGGGCTGCCGGGCGCCGTCGACCAGCAGCCGGTGCCGTCCGTCCGTGCCGAGATTGCGGTTCTCGACGATCGTCTCCACTGTGCGGCCGTCGCTCGCGGTGATGCCCGTGCCGAGCGCGATCACCGCGTTGTCCAGCAGGAACCAGGACTTCTTGGTCCTCAGGGTGGTCCCCTGGGCGCCGATCACCTCCATCGCGGCGGCCCCGTACCGGCCGTCCAGCACGGCCCCGCCCGCGACGGCGTTCACCGGACGGTAGGTGGACGTACCGGCGCCCGTGCCGAGATCGGACCGCTGCCGGGTGTCGACCGTGGTGCCGGGGAGCCGGTACGGGTCGACGGTGGGCCAGAAGCCGTCGTTGAACTGCCCCAGGTCGTCGCCGTCGTACAGATACGTCATACCGTCGCCGGTGTACCAGCCGTGCAGATTCTCGCCGTTGCCCGCCTCGTACGCCGAGATCCGCTTCGACGACAGCGACAGCGCGCAGGCCCATCCGGGACGGCGGTGCACGACGCGGTCCATGTCGGCGAAGACGAAGTGACCCGTCGTGCGCGCCTCGGCCTTGACCGTATGGTCGTTCAGCACGGCCTTGGCCAGGGCGAGTTGGGGCAGTGTCGCCAGGGCCGTGAAGGGCGTCGTGCGGTTGCGGGTCAGCCAGCCCTTGACCAGTGCCCGCCAGCGGCCCGCGTACGCGGCGGGGGCGCCGGACGCGAGGAGCAGGATCGCGGAGAGGGCTGTCGCACCGTCGCGGTGGTCACCGGCGCGTTCCCGGGAGATCGCCCGGCCTCGCACCGAGTCCATCATCAGTCCGTCGAAGACCACCGGGGCGAAGGTGCGCTCCACGGCCTCGTACATCACCGACACGTCCGGGTCGGCGACCGCCCACTCGGAGCCCGCGAGAAGCGCCAGCAGATAGGCGGTGCCATTGAGCAGCACGATGCCGTACGAACCGGTGTAGGCGACCACGTCGTGCTGGACGAACGAACCGTCCTCGTAGAATCCGTCACCCGAACTCGTGTAACGGAAAAGGCTGTTGCGCCCCGAGTCGCGCACATCGGAGAGCGCGTCACGGGCGGATACGAGCTTGCCGGCATCATGCCCCAGCAGCCCGCGCAGCGCCACGATGACGGCCTTGTCGGTGCGGTTGGCGCCGGTCTCGGCGAGAGTGGGGGAGTTGGTACGGCGGTCCGCGTCCGGGCAGAAGCGATCGACGACCGCCAGATAGTCCGTCAGGTCGAGTGCGGGAAGCCTCTCGCGGAGAAGGACGGAGCAGTCCATCAGGGCACGTGGGGCGCCGATCTCCCAGAACCACCAGTTGCCGGTCTCGCGCTCGGCCGGGTTGTACGCGGTGTCGTAGGTGAAGCGCAGTGCGGCGACGAGGGCATCCGCCACCTCCGCGCTCCCGGCGAGGGAGGTGCCCTCGGTGGCCCAGGCGGTGGCGACGGTGCGCAGCCGGGTATAGCTCTGGCCGAAGTTTCCCGGGTCGGTGAGTGGGGCGAGGTCGGACCAGAGGGCGGTCCGTCCGGCGCTGCGGTCGAGCGTGTTCCAGAGCCCCTCGGCCGTGCTGTCCAGGGCCGCGAGCGCCGCTGTGAAATCAGTGTCGGACGGGTCGAACCCGCCGCCGGTGAGCAGTGTTTCGGCCCGCCGGAGGAGGGTGCTGAAGTCCGCTGCCGTTGTCGCTCCGTCGGACGCGGCCGCGACGGGCCGCGCCTGTGCGGCGCCCGCCTGCGTCATGAGCGTCGTCCCGGCCGTGACGGCCGTGGCGGTGCCCGCCGCGAGAAGGGTCCTTCTGCTGAGGTTCACGGTGGTTCCTTTTCCGCCTCGGTCAGTCGGTCAGGGTGGACGGGTCGACGGGGGGCTTCGGCAGGTTCAGAGCGGCCAGTTCGGCCCTTCCGGTGGCGTCGATCGGGAACGCCCAGGTGTTGACGAAGAAGTCGGTGAGGTCGTGGCCGGCGACGCGGCTGGAATACGTGGCGAGGGCCCGGTAGCGCTTGTCGTTCTCCGTGTACTGGGACTGTGGGTTCTCCTCGCGCACCAGCTTGTGCAGCCGGGGCCAGAAGTCCTCACCGAAGGCCAGTTCCAGCTGGCGCAGCGGGACGAGTTTCTCGTAGGCGCCGAACGACTTCTCGTAACTCAGCCCGGCCGTACCGAACTTGCGCTGTGCGGACTGGAAGTAGGTGAGTCCCGTCGTCGCATCGACCGTGAGGAGGTTGGACGGCTGCTTCAGGGTGCGCTGCGCGGCCAGCGAGTAGATGTTGACCGTGACCTCGGTCAGACCGCCGGGCTTGTAGGCGAACTGCTGGTGCAGGTGGCCGAGTTCGTGGTAGAGACCCCAGCCGCGGGTGCGCAGTCCCTCCACCGTCGTGGCCCGGTCGAGATAGGCCCGGGGGAAGCCGTTGTAGCCGTGGGTGGCGTAGGCGCCGACACCGGTCGGCACCTTGCTGACCTCGGTGAAGTGGTACGGCCCCGCCTTGCGACGGTGCACCGGCTTCGAACCGTCGAGACCGCTGATCCGGGCATGCGAGTCGATGATCGTCTCGACCAGCCCGAGCAGGGCCGCATGGTCCTCGCCCCGGTACAGCAGCGCGCCCTCGCGGGTGAGTGTCATGATCGTGTGCGGGGCGTGCAGCTCGACGTACGGCGACGTGGTGAGTGTGTCCAGCTGCTGCTGGTACTCGGCCTCGGTGGTGCGCCCCAGCGTGAACACCGGCATGGCGACGGGACCGGAGCGGACCAGCACGCCGGCGCGCTCGCCGCTGCCCGTCAGGGTGAGGTAGACCGGGCCGCCGTGCGGGTCCGTCACGGTATTGGCGCCCGCGGTCAGCGGGTAGCTCCGGGGCTCGGTGATCTCGCCGTAGTAGTCCCAGGCACCGATCCACAGAGTGGGCAGCAGACCGTCGTACGGCTGGACGGTGAGGGAGAGCGGGGTACCGGCCGGGACGTACAGGCCGGTGGGCTGGAACTCCGAGCCGCGCAGGGCCTGCCCGAGCCGCAGACGCTCGGTCTCGGCGGCCGGCCGCGCGGTCAGCGTCAGCCGGACCGGACGGCCCGCGCCCGGACCGCAGGAGGCGCCGGCCGTCGCGGCTCGGGCCGTGCCCGCGCCCAAGGCGATCGCCGCGCCGGCTCCGGCCGCGGCGGCGAGAACGGAACGCCGCCCGACGCGGGAGGAGGCGGCGGAAGGGGCGGTGGCGGAGCCGACGGAGTCAGTGATTGTGCGCATGCGGAACTCTCCCTGCAGAAACGAGTGAGGGGCGGAAGCGTGCGGAACGTGTGCTGCTCGGCGCCAGCATGTAAGCGGTTGCTATCGGGCCGCAAGGGGAGTCGCGAAGTTACTGTGATTTTCTATGGCCAACTGTGGACAGGCGGGAAGTAAGCGGTCACATGCGGGTGGACCGGCCGGGCCGTGGCGCAACGGAATCGCGTACCACGATGTGGGTCCCGAGCCGCAGCGCGCCCGTGGTCGGCTCGCGCCAGTCGTCCTCGTCCCCACCGGTGACCGCGAGCCGTACCGCCTGACGCCCCATCTCCTCCAGCGGAATGTGGACGGTGGTCAGCCGCGGCCGCAGCTCCTGAGCCACCGGGATGTCGTCGTAGCCCACCAGGGACACGTCCTTCGGCACCCGGACCCCGGCCTCCTCCAGGGCCTGCGCCGCGCCCGCCGCCACCATGTCGTTGGCGGCGAAGACCGCGGTGAAGTCCGGCCCGTCCCGCAGCAGTTCCGCCATCCGTCGGTACCCGAAGTTGCGGCTGAAGGCGCCGGGCTGGACGAGCTCGGGGTCCATGGCGACACCGCGCAGTTCCAGGGCCCGCTGGTGCCCGGCCAGCCGGTCGCGGGTGGTGGAGAGCCTGGGCGGGCCGCCGAGGTAGAGGATCCGCTCGTGCCCCTGCATCAGCAGATGGTCGGTGATGGCGAAGGCGCCGCCCTCGTTGTCGTACTCGACCGCGACGATCGGGGCCTGCTCGCCCAGCGGCGACCTGCCGCACAGCACGAGCTTCGATCCGCCCGCGTCCAGCTCGCGCGCCCTGCGGGCCAGCTCGGTGGTGTAGCCGCGGTCCGCGAGGGAACCGCCGACCACGACCACGGCGTCCGCCCTGCGCTCGTGCATCAGATCGATGAAGGCCAGCTCGCGCTGCGGGTCGCCCTGGGTGCAGCAGACCAGACAGAGCCGTCCGCCGAGCGCCGCCTCCCGTTCCACCCCGCGGGCGATGTACGCGTAGAACGGGTCGATGACCTCGTTGACGATGATGCCGACGGTGCGGTTGGAGACGCCGGCCAACGCGCGCGCGTGGGCGTTGACGACATAGCCGAGTTCGCGCATCGCGGTCTCGACGCGCTCCCGAGTCGCCTCGGCCACCGGGTAGTTGCGGTTCAGCACACGGGAGACCGTGGCCGTCGAGACGCCCGCGCGCCGCGCGACATCGGTGACCGTCGCGCGGCGTTGTCCGTCCGCGGCTGTGCTCTGCCGGCGCATCCGGCTCACCCCCTGGTGGCTGTCGTGTGACGCCGAGCCTAGTGCCCATCCCGGCAAGCTCTGCCCCGTCGCGCCGCGCATCACGCACGCTCGCGGCGTTGGCCAAAAGCCCTGGTAGCTCCGCTACGAGGGCTTCCGGCCGCCTTACGATCGCACGCACTGGACGACGCTCCTTCCGGGCGGACATTGCCGGTCACGGCACTGGCCTGCGCCGGGGATGAGTTCATGCGATCCTCCCCAGGTCGGCCCGGTCCACCGGGTGGTCGAAGGGAATGCCCACCGCGTACCGCGCCAACTCGTCCACGGCGAGTGCCCCGAGTCGCCCCACCTCGTTGCCCTGGGCGCCCGCCAGGTGCGGCGTGAGGAAGACATTGGGCAGGTCCCACAGGGGGTGGCCGTCCGGCAGCGGCTCGGGCGACGTCACGTCGAGGACCGCGTCCAGGCGCCCGCTGACCAGGTGGCCGGTCAGCGCCTCGGTGTCCACCAGAGGGCCGCGCGCCGTGTTGACGAGCAGGGTGCCGGGCCGCATCAGGCCGATCCGCCTGGCGTCGATGATGCCGCGGGTCTCGGGGGTGTCGGGGGCATGGACGGTGACCACGTCGCTGGTCGCCACCAGGGTGTCCAGGTCGGTCGCGGTGACACCGAGCCGCTCCGCCTCGGTCCGGCTGACGTACGGGTCGTACAGCAGGACCTCCGCGTCGAGGACCCGGAGCAGTTCGATGACCCTGCGGCCGATCCGGGACGCCCCGACCACGCCGATCGTCAGGCCGTGCGTGCCGAGCCAGTGCTGGCGGTCGAGGTCGGCGCCGGTGCGGTGGGTGCGCCGGGTGCGGAAGAGGCCGGCGAGCGGAAAGACGCGCTTGGCGCCCATGATGATCGCCGCCAGGGTGAACTCGGCGACAGGTACGGCATTCGCGGCGGCGGCCGAGGAGACGACGATCCCGCGGTCGAACGCGGCAGGGGACAGAAACGTCTTCACCGTGCCGGCGGCATGGATCACGGCACGGAGCGCGGGCGCCCGGTCCAGCAGAGCGGCGTCGACGGGCGGGCAGCCCCAGCCGGTGAGCAGGACCTCGGCGACGCCCAGCGCCGCCGAGGCGTCCGGGGAGTCGAACTCGCTGACGACGGACGGATGGAGCAGGTCGGCGGTCTCTTCCAGACGTGCCCGTACCGGTGGCGGGAAGACGTCGTCGAGCAGTCCGGGGCTCATGGCCAGGACGGTGCGCGGCCGTCGTGGGCGCGGTGCCGCGGCATCGCTACCGGAATGAGCCGGTGCCTCTTCGGTGGTTCGCACCCTGCCTCCGGATAGTAATCGCGTTCTATGGAATGACCGGCACGCTAAGGAGCTTGATGGTCGACCGTCAAGCTCACGACGATCCCAACTGTCCAGTTCAGAAGTATTTTTGCTGATTCGCTGGAGGGGAATCGTCGACTGGGACATCGGGTCTCGACGACTTTCGGCCGGATCCCTTGACGCTTGGGTTAACCGCTTACTAACTTGCGGCCCCAGAAGGCTCACCATGCGCCACCCAGCCGAACAGGACGCTCCATGGCTGAAACAGCACCCCCGTTGCCGCGGGCGAAACGGCGACAGAAGGCCGAAACACCCTCCTCGCCCGCTGCCCAGGCCGCGGTCGCACAGCACCGGCTGACGCTCTGGCAGCGGATCAAGCGGGACCGGGTGATGCTGCTGCTCACCCTGCCCGGCCTGTTGTACTTCGTCGTCTTCCACTACGTGCCGCTGCTCGGCTACGTGGTGGCGTTCCAGGACTATCAGCCGTACCTCGGGTACATGCACAGCGTCTGGGTGGGGTTCGCCAACTTCTCCGCGGCGTTCGGTGAGCCGGCCTTCTGGTCCGCGACGTTCAATACCCTGGAGATCGCCCTCGTCCAGCTGGTGTTCTTCTTCCCGATCCCGATCGCCCTGGCCCTGCTGCTCAACAGCATCGCCAGCGACCGTGTCAGACGCTTCGTGCAGAGCGTCGTCTACCTGCCGCACTTCATCGGCTGGGTCATCATCGTCTCGATCTTCCAGCAGATCCTGGGTGGTGCCGGACTCCTGCCCGACGTACTCGGCGGACTGGGGCTGCCGCGCTACGACATGATGAGCGACCCCGACGCCTTCCCGTGGCTGCTGACCCTCCAGGTGGCCTGGAAGGACGCCGGCTGGGGCACGATCATCATCCTCGCCGCGCTGCTGAACATCGACAAACAGCAGTACGAGGCGGCCGCGATCGACGGCGCGGGTCCGCGGCGCCGCCTGTGGCACGTGACCCTGCCCGGCATCGCCCCTGTACTCATCCTGCTGCTGATCCTCAACCTCGGGCAGATCCTGTCCGTCGGCTTCGAGCAGATCCTGCTCCAGCGCGACGCGGTCGGCCCGGACGCCGGTGAGGTCCTGGACACCTACGTCTACTACCACGGAATCAAGGACAACGACTGGGGCGTCGCCGCCGCCGTCGGACTCGTCAAGGCGGTCATCGGTACCGCACTCGTCCTGGGCGCCAACAAATTCGCCCACCGACTCGGCCATGAAGGGGTGTACCGCGGTGCTGACCGCTGAGAAGACGCGCGCCACGACGAAATCCACCGCACCGAAGCCCCGGCCCGTCATTGTCCGCGCGTCCGACGGCCGACCGCCGTGGATGGAACGGCCCACCCGCATCGGGCAGATCGCCAAGGCGGTCGCCGTCGTCGTGGTCGTCCTCGCCGTCGCCTACCCGCTGGTCGGCGTCATCGGCACGAGCTTCGCCTCGCAGACCGACATCATCAAGAGCTCCGGTCTCGTCCTGTGGCCGGACCACCCCACCCTGGACGCCTACCGCACCATCTTCACCGGCGGAGTCGTCACCCGGGCGCTCGTCGTCTCCGTCGGCATCACCGTCTTCGGCACCCTCGCGAGCCTGCTCGTCACCGTCGGCATGGCGTACGGACTCTCCCGCCGCGACGTCACGGGCTCCCGGTTCATCCTGATGACGGCCCTGTTCACGATGCTGTTCAACGCCGGCATCATCCCGAACTTCCTGCTGGTCAAGGGACTCGGCCTGTACGACACCTACGCGGCCCTCGTCATGCCCACCCTGGTCAGCGCCTTCAACCTGGTCGTCCTGCGGTCCTTCTTCATGAACCTGCCGGAGGAGCTGTACGACGCCGCGAAGGTCGACGGCGCCGGAGACTTCCGCATCCTGGTGCGGATCGTCCTGCCGCTGTCCAAGGCCGTCCTCGCCGTGATCAGCCTCTTCTACGCGGTGACGTACTGGAACGCCTTCTTCAACGCGCTCCTGTACCTCAACGACTCTGACAAATGGCCGCTGCCGATGGTGCTGCGCACCTACGTCCTCCAGGGCCAGAGCCTGAACGCCGCCTCGGCGGGCGAGGTCCTCGCCCCGCAGCAGGCCGTACAGATGGCGGTCCTGGTGATCGCCGTCGTACCGATCCTCTGCGTCTACCCCTTCCTCCAGCGCTACTTCACCAAGGGCGTCCTCACCGGCGCCGTCAAGGGCTGAGCGCAGCCACCGCCCCCCACTCCTTCCGTCCCCTCTCCCAAGGAGATTCAGGTGTCGAGCTCCACCCCCATCAACCGCAGATCACTGTTCCGCATGGGTGCGGGCGTCGGCCTCTCACTGGCCGCCGCTCCGCTGCTCGCCGCCTGCGGCGACGGCGGCACGACCGCTAAGGCGGAGGCCAAGAGCGCCTCACTGCTGCCGGACACCGCGGTCCGCAACATCGGCCTCAAGCCCGACCTGGCGGGCACCGCCGCTGGTGTGCCACAGGGCTACTTCAGTTACCCGGCCAAGCCGCTGCGGGCCACGAAGAGCAACCCGCTCAAGGGCGCCCAACCGATCAGCGCGACGATGGAGACCTTCTCCCCGCCGCCGCCCGCCCGTGGCAAGAACGCTGCCTGGCAGGAGATCGAGAAGCTCCTCGGCGGCCAGGTGAACATCACGGCCGTCCCCGCCGACGACTACGGCACCAAGTTCTCCACCATGGTCGCGAGCGACAGCCTGCCCGATCTCTTCATGTACCCCGAGACCGGAGGCGTCGACAACAAGGCCGCCTTCCTCCAGGCCAAGTGCGCGGATCTGACCCCGTATCTCGCCGGGGACAAGGTCAAGGACTACCCGAACCTGGCCGCGATCCCGAAGGGCGCCTGGCAGTCCGCGATCTTCGGCGGAAAGCTGTACGGCATCCCGATCGCCCGCACCGGCACCGGCGGCGCCGGCTTCTACCGCCACGACCTGTTCGAAGAGGTCGGCGTCACGAGCCTCGACCAGATCACCGGCCTCGACAGGTTCGTCGAGCTCTGCAAGGAACTGACCCGGCCCAAGAAGGACCAGTACGCGATCATCGCGGGCGTCACCAACGTACTCGCCATGTCGGCGGGCGCGCCCTACTTCTGGCGACTGGACGAGAAAACGGGCAAGTTCACCACCGACCTGGAGACCCCGGAGTACCGCCAGGCCGTGGAGACCGCACGCGAGTTGTACAAGGCCGGCTGTTTCTACCCGGGCACCCTCCAGATGTCCGGGGCGCAGAAGGCCCAGTACACAGACATGTTCAAGAACGGCAAGGGCGCGTACGTGTACGACGGCATGCCCACCTATCTCGCACCCGGCGTCGGCTACATCGCCGCGATGAAGGCGATCGACACGAAGTACGACCCGAGGCCCTTCGTGCCGTTCGGCTCCACCGCCGTCTCCTGGATGGACAACGTCGCGCTCCAGAACACCCACATCAAGAAGGCGTCCGGGGACCGGGTCAAGGAAGTCCTGGCCCTCGCCGACTTCGCCGCGTCTCCGTTCGGCAGCCAGGAGTACACGCTCATCAACTACGGCGTCGAAGGCAAGGACTTCACCCGTGACGCCAAGGGCAACCCGGCGCTCACCAAGCAGGGCACCCAGGACGTCACCGTGCCGTGGAAGTTCATGGCCTCCGCCGTCCCCGCCATCTTCAGTGCCGACTCGGAGCAGGGCGTCCGTCACGTCCATGACGCCTTCACCAGGATGATCCCGATCATGGAGCAGGACCCGACGCTCCGGTACTCCTCGCCCACCTGGGACTCGAAGGGCTCCGGCAGCCTCTACACGCTCAAGCAGGACGCGCTCAAGGACATCATCGCCGGCCGCAAGCCCATGTCCGCCTACGACCGGCTCGTCAAGGACTACCTGGCCAAGGGCGGCGAGCAGGCCCGCGGTGAGTTCGAGGACGCCTTTCAGAAGGGGAAGAAGTGACGACGCGACGTTCGGCCCTCAGACTCGGCGGCGCGGCGGTGGCCGCGGCCGTCGCCGTACCGGTCCTCGGCTCGCCCGCCTCCGCGCGGTCGCACGGCTTCGACCCGAAGCCGGGCTCCGACGGCGTCGGAGACCCGCTCTTCCCGACCCTGGGCAACGGTGGATATCAGGTCGTGCACTACGACCTGACCTTCGACTTCACTCCGGTGACCTACGACTTCACCGCGACCGTGAAGATCAACGCCAAGGCCACCCAGGACCTCTCCGCGTTCAACCTGGACACCGACGGTCACACCATCGACTCCGTCACCGTTGCCGGGCGCCCTGCGACCTGGGTGTTGTCGCCCGGCCAGAGCGGTCAGGAGCTCACCGTCACCCCCGCCCGCCCGCTCCACGACGAGCAGGCGTTCACCGTCGAGGTCCGCTACCGGGGCAACGGCAAATCCCCCCGACTCGGCCTGACCGGCTGGAAGTTCGGCTCCGACGGCGGCTTCGCCTCCGCCGCCCAGTCCTCCCGCGCCGACACCTTCCTGCCCTGCAACGACACCCCGTCCGACAAGGCGACGTGGACCTTCCACATCAGCGCACCGCAGGGCTATGTCGCCACCGCCAACGGCGAGCTGCTCCACAAGACCCCGCGCGCCGACGGCTCCACCGTCTGGCACTTCGCCCTGCGCGAGCGCATGGCGACCGAACTCATCGGCATCGCCGTCGTCAAGGGCACGTATCTGTACGGCACCAGCCACCGAGGCCTGCCGCTGCGGCACATCGTCCCGCAGGGGCAGGAGGAGAAGTACGGTCCGATCGTGGCCCGTACCGCGGACCATCTGGCCTGGCTGGAGGCGAGGTTCGGCCGCTACCCGTTCTCCGTCTACGGCGTCCACATCTACGACGGCTACACCGACGCCCTGGAGAACCAGACTCTTTCCCTGTTCTCCACCAACTGGTTCAAACTCAACGCCAACGGTCAGCCGGGCTACGAGACCACCATGGTCCACGAACTGGTCCACCAGTGGTTCGGCGACTGGGTCACCCCGAACGACTGGCAGCAGGCCTGGCTCAACGAGGGCCCCGCCGTCTACTACGCCGGTCTGTACGGCGAGGAGCGCGGCTGGTCGGTCTTCGAGGACAAGATGAAGGCGACGTACGAGAAGCTCGACGCGGTCCGCGCCGCCGACGGCCCGCCCGGACTGCCCAAGGCGCTCGGCGGCACCAACATCTACGACGGTGGCGCTCTCGTCCTGTACGCCCTCAGTCTCAGGATCGGGCAGCGGAAGTTCGACAAGGTCATGCGGGAGTGGGTGAAGCGCTTCAAGGACTCCACCTACACCAGCGAAGCCTTCATCCGGCACACCGTCGACGTCGCCGGCGACACCTCCGTCGACCCTTTCCTGCGCGACTGGCTCTTCGGAGCCGTGAACCCGCCCATGCCCGGCCACCCCGACTGGAAGGCCTCCGCGTGAACCGCCGCCCTCTGAACGTCGTACGGACAACCGCCGCTGCCGCCACCGCTGCCGTCCTGGCCGCACTCCTCTGCGCCCCGGCCGCCCTGGCCGCACCCGGGGTCCGCACTCTCTACGCGGCCCCGGACGGACACGGCAGCTCCTGTACGGCCGCCCGCCCCTGCACCCCCGAAGGCGCCCGGGCCGAGGCCCGCACCGAGACCGGGCGCGATGTCCGCGTGCTCCTGAAGAACGGTACGTACCAGCGCGACGCCCCCCTGAAGCTCGGCGTCGCCGATTCCGGGAAGGACGGACACGCCGTCATCTGGACCGCGGCGCCGGGCGCCCGCCCTGTCCTCTCCGGCGGCCAGGACATCACCGGCTGGCGGCAGAACGCCGACGGCACCTGGACCGCCGACGTCCCGGTGGGCGTCACCCCCCGCCAGCTCTTCATCGATGGCCGGCGCGCGACCCGCGCCCGCGGCGCGGCCTGCGCGGCGAGCACCTGTGACGCCACCGGGACCGGCATGAGCGGCGCGAGCGCCACCGGCATCGCCGAGTGGCAGCACCCCACCGACGCCGAGGCCGTCATCCGGGTCCGCTGGCGCAACTACCACTGCCGGATCACGAACGTCAGCGGCGATGTCATGACCTTCGCCCAGCCCTGCTGGACCAACTCGGCGAGCGGCACCAACCGCACCGGACCGGCCTGGGACTCCACCGCGGTCGACTCCACCCGCTACAGCGGCGTCGCCTACTTCGAGAACGCCCGCGAACTCCTCGACGAACCGGGCGAGTTCGTGTGGAACTCGCAGGACCGCACCGTGACATACCTGCCGCGCAAGGGCGAGAACATGCGCCGCGCGCAGGCCGTCACCCCGCACACCGAGCAGCTGCTCGTCGTCGACGGTGCCCACGACCTCACCGTCAGCGGAATCGGGTTCGCCTACGCGGCGTACCGCCAGCCGGACACCGACGAGGGCTACGCGGGCATGCAGGCCGGTCTCACCCTGACCGGAGCCACCGGCCCTGTCGACCACGCGGGCCGTTTCTACACCAAGCCGTCCGCCGCGCTCACCGTCCACGGCGGCCGGCGCGTCAGCATCGACAACGCCCGGTTCAGCCGTCTCGGCGGGGCGGGCGCGATCCTCGAAGCGGGCACCAAGGACAGCTCACTGACCCACTCGACCTTCACCGACCTGTCCTCCGGCGCGGTGTACGTGGGCGATACCGAGCCGATGCCCGGGGCGGCGCTCGCGGGGGAGCGGAACACCGTCGCGTACAACACCATCAGCCACACCGGCGTCGAGTACACCGACTCGGTGGGGATCTGGGCCGGTTACGAGGCACAGCTGACCGTCGACCACAACAGCCTGGACCACCTCCCGTACTCCGGGATCTCGGTCGGCTGGGGCTGGAACCAGCCCGAGGCCCAGAGGTCCGTACTGCGCGACAACAAGGTGACCGACAACCGGATCACCGACGTCATGGAGGTCGCACAGGCACAGCACGACGGCGGCGCGATCTACACCCAGGGCGCCCAGCCGGGCACGGTCGTCTCCGGTAACTACATCAACCGTTCCGCCTTCGGTAACACCGAGCGCGACGGCAACGGCATCTACCTCGACGAACAGTCCTCGCACATCGTCGTCGAGCGGAACGTCATCACCCGCATCGGCTACAAGTGGGTCTCCAACTGGGCGGACTACGGCATCCAGAACACCGCGCGGGGCAACTGGACCGACACGGCCGCGCCGGCTCTCGGCGGCGAGGGATCGGTCATGACGGACAACCTGACCGGTCTGGACCGACTCCCGGCCGGAGCCCTCGCCGTCGCCGCGCGAGCGGGTGTACACGGCGGCGCGGTCGAGCAGCTGAGGACCGACCTGGCCCGTAGCGGTACCGCGACCCAGTCCTCCACCGAGGGCGCCGCCGGGGCGGCGCTCGCCCTGGACGCCGACACCAACACGGACACCCGCACGCTGTCGGAGGCGGGCGCCTGGTGGCAGGTCGACCTGGGCCGCGAACGACACATCCGGCAGATCGAGATCTGGAACAACTCCTCTTCCACGACGGCCGACTTCGATGTCGTCACGGACGACGGAACCGTCCACGTCAGCGGGAAGGCGCTGCGCCCGACCGTTCTGGATCTGGACAGCCGGACCCGCACGGTTCGGATCGTGACCTCCGGCACGGGCCGCGTGGCACTCTCCCAGGTGCTCGTCCACCCGTAAGGTCCGCCCTCCGTCGTCGGGCATCACGACGGACACCCCGGCACCCGGGCGCCGCCGGTCACCCGACCGGCGGCGTTCCCGTGCTTTCCCGCACCACCACCTCTCCCGCGACCCGTACCACCCGGGCCCGCCGACGCGCGGACTGCTCCCGTAGCGCCAGCGCGATCACGCCCTCGCCCATCGCGGTCAGCGGCAGCGCCACCGTGGTGAGTGCCGGTGACAGCTCCCGCACCAGCGGAATGTCGTCGAAGCCGGCGAGCGAGACATCCTCCGGTACCCGCAGCCCCACTTCCCGCAGCGCGGCGAGCGCACCGACCGCCATCACATCGGTGACCGCGAACACACAGGTCGGCCGCGGCCCGTCACCGACCAGCAGCGCGCGGGCCGCCGCGTACCCGCCATCACGGGTGAACGCGCCCTCCACGACCCGGTCGAGCCCGACCCCCGCCTCCGCGAGGCCTTCCCGGAAGCCGGTCAGCCGGTCCGAGACCGTGGTCAGCGCGGGCGGACCGGTGAGCACCGCGAATCTCCGGTGCCCGAGCGAGACCAGCCTCCGGGCGAGCGCGGCCGCCCCCGCCCGGTTCTCCGGCTGTACGGTGTCCACGCGCAGGCTGCGGTGCCGGCTGACGACGGCCACCCGGCCGCCGCCCCGTACGTACGGCTCCAGTTCGGCATCCAGGGCGCGCTCCCACGCCCGGTCCTGGAACCCGGAGCCGATGAGCAGGATCGCGCGGGCGCGCTGGGCCCGCAGCATCGAGACATAGGCGATCTCCCGGGCGGGTTCCCGGAAGGTGGAGGCCAGCATCACCAGCAGATCCTGCTCGGCCGCGGCGCGCATCACGCCACTCGACACGGCGGCGAAGTACGGATCACTGACGTCATGACAGATGACGCCCACCGTACGGTTGTTGGTCGAATTCGCGAGTGCCTGCGCATGGGCGTTGGGGATGTAATCGAGCCGCTCCGCCGCCGCCCGTACCCGCTCTCGCAGATCGTCGCGTACCCGGGTCGTGCCGTTGAGAGCGCGTGAGGCGGTGGCGGCGGACACCCCGGCCTCCCGGGCCACGGCGTCGAGCGTCACATGCGCCGCTGCGGGAAGACTGCCGCGCGGCTCCGGGCGGTGCGCTGTTCCCCGTTCACTCAACTCGACCCCCAAGGGCGCGGTGATGGAAGGCCCCGAAACTTGTCGACGACCTATTGACCGTGCGTGCAGGCAGTCATTAGCGTGGCGAAAACCTTATCAGAAAGCGCTTTCTGAAAGCGCCTTCTCATCATCGCAGGATCGCACAACTCTCCACAACTGCACCCGAAGCGGCGGGAGTTCACAGTGAGCCAGAGTGCGTTGACCAAAAGTCCCCCTGAAGCGGGGGGAGTTGTCCGGCGGGCCGGTCCCTCGGCGGGGGAGCGGTTCGCGCGGGCAGCCGAGCAGAGCTGGCGGCCCGTCGCCCTGCTGCTGGCCTGCTTCGCCGTCTGGTGGGTGATCTCGGCGGCGGAGCTGGTGAAGCCGTATCTCGTACCGTCACCCGGAGCGACCCTCGACGTCCTCACCGGCAAGGCCGGATATCTCTGGCAGCACACCTGGGTGACCACATACGAAACGCTGCTCGGCTTCCTGATCGCCGTGGCCGTCGGTGTACTGGCGGCGGTCGTCATGGTGTACTCCTCGACCGTCGAGCGCACGCTCTATCCCATTCTGCTGTTCGCCCAGGTCGTACCGAAGATCGCGATCGCGCCGCTGTTCGTCGTCTGGCTCGGTTTCGGTATCGGGCCGAAGATCCTCATCGCCGTGCTCATCGCCTTCTTTCCCGTCGTGATCTCCATGGTGACCGGCCTCAAGGCGGTCGACCCGGAGATGCTCCAGCTGTCGGCGACGATGGGCGCCAAGCCCTGGCAGACCTTCCTCAAGATCCGCTTCCCGGCCTCGCTCCCGCATCTCTTCTCCGGGCTCAAGGTCGCGGTCACCCTGGCGGTCACCGGTGCGGTCGTCGGTGAGTTCGTCGGCGCCAACGAGGGCCTGGGCTATGTGATCCTCCAGGCCAACGGCAATCTCGACACCCCGATGCTCTTCGCCGGGCTGCTCGTGATGTCACTCATCGGCGTCGTGCTCTTCGTCGCCGTGGAGATCGCCGAAATGCTGCTGCTCCCGTGGCACGCCAGCCGCCGGGACACCTCCGCCACCACCACCTACTGACTCCGCCGTACCGACTTCGTCGCGAGAAGGGCCAGCCCATGCATGCGCGCAGACTCCTGATCGGTGTCGTACCCCTCGTCCTGGTGGCCACGGCCTGCGGTGGCAACGACGCGTCGACCACCACGAGCGACTCGGGCAAGAAGCTGGACAAGGTCACGCTGACGCTCAACTGGTATCCGTACGGCGAACACGCGCCGTTCTACTACGGCAAGCAGCAGAAGATCTTCGAGAAGCACGGCATCGATCTGAACATCCAGGCGGGCCAGGGCTCGCAGAAGACGGTGCAGGCGACCGCCGCCGGTCAGACCGACTTCGGCTGGGCCGACACCCCGGCGCTGCTCGCGGGCGTCGACCAGGGCGTCCAGGTGAAGAGCCTCGGGGTCTTCCTCCAGACCACCCCGGCGTCGGTGCAGTCCTTCGACGCCGAGGGCATCGGGTCGCCCGCGGATCTCAAGGGAAAGACCATTGCGGGGACCGCCGGTGACGCGCTCTCCAAGACCTTCCCGATCTTCCTGAAGAAGAACGACCTCGACGCGTCGGACGTCAAGGTCCAGAACACCGATCCGGCCGGCAAGATCGCCGCGGTGATCTCCGGGAAGACCGACGGGCTCCTCGGCTACGCCAGCGACCAGGGCCCCACCATGCAGGAGAAGGCCAAGAAGAAGGTCTCGTATCTGCGTTTCTCCGAGAACGGCCTGAACTTCTACTCCAACGGTCTGCTCGCCGGACAGAAGATCCTCGCCACGAAGTCCGAACTCGCCGAACGCATGGTGCAGGCGGTCAGCGAGTCGTGGGCGGCCGCCGAGAAGGCCCCCGGGCCCGCGGTCGCGGCGATGGACGGAGCCTCGGAGCAACTGCCGCCGGCCACGGTCCTGGCCGAGCAGTTCAAGACGACGCTCACACTGCTGCACACCCCGTCCACCGAAGGGAAGGCGCCCGGAGTGAACGACGAGGCCGACTGGCAGCAGACCATCGACGTCTTCGCCGAGGCCGGCATGGTCAGCAAGCCGAAGGCCGTCGCGGAGTACTGGGACGAGAAGACGGCGCTGAAGGGATGACGATGCCGAAGCAGTACACGACGCCGACCAAGGCATCGGTTCCTGCCGCGGCGGCGGTCGGACTGTCCGATGTGGCGGTCCGGTTCCGCAGCAGGAAGCGCGACGTCACCGCGTTGCGCGAGGTCTCGCTCGATGTGGCGCCCGGTGAATTCGTGGCGATCGTCGGACCGTCAGGATGCGGCAAGTCGACCCTGCTCAAGCTGGTCGCCGGACTGCTGAAGCCGTCCTCGGGCGAGGTCCGGCTCGGCGGCGAGCAGGTCGACGGAGTGCGGCACGACATCGGTTACGTGTTCCAGCGCGCCGCCCTCCTGGAGTGGCGCTCGGCGCGCCGCAACATCCTGCTCCAGGCCGAGATCCGGAAGATGCCTCCGGCGCAGGCGCGCGGCCGGACCGACGAGCTGATCCGGATGACGGGCCTGGCCGGTTTCGAGGACGCGTATCCGCATGAGCTGTCGGGCGGAATGCAGCAGCGTGTGGCGTTGTGCCGGGCGCTGCTGCATGAACCCCCGGTGCTCTTGATGGACGAGCCGTTCGGCGCGCTCGACGCGCTCACCCGCGAGCAGATGAACATGGAGCTGAACCGCATCTGGCGAGAGACCCGCACCACTGTCCTGCTGGTCACCCACTCGATCTCTGAGGCCGTCTATCTGGCCGACCGCGTGGTGGTGATGAGCCCGCGCCCCGGCACGATCTCCGAGATCATCGAGGTGGGGCTGGACGCGGAACGGGAGTACAGCGAGACACTGGGCCGCCCGGAGTTCCGGGACGCGGCTGCCCACATCCGCGACCTGCTGGGTGCGGCTTCCGCGCACGACTGACGAGGTCCCCGGCCGCCGGACGGGCCCAAGGACCGGGCCCGTCCGGCGGCCCCGGACGACGTCGCGCGCAGTCCGGGGCCGCCGCTCCATGTGTCGGTCCGGTCCGCTCAGTACCCGGGCCGGTGCTCCCCGGCCCGCACCCACCCGGCCGGTCACCGGCGGAGGAACGCGCCGATGCGTTCCCGCAGGCCACGCGCGTCCAGGCCGTGGGCGGCGAGGTGCTCGTCCATCTGCCCGTACTTGCGCAGCTCGGTCCGCCCCACCCCGAGGCCCAGCACGCGGTGGGGCAGCTCCACGAGCGCGTCATTGACGGCGGCGGTGGACGTGCCCGCCAGATACGGCTCGACGATCACCACATCGGCGGCCCCGCGGCCACCGGCCGCCCGGCGCAGCCCCGCCCCGTCGAACGGGCGGACCGTCGTCGCGTACAGCACGGAGATGTCGAGGCCCTCGGTCGCCGCGAGGACGTTGTCGAGCATCGGCCCGACCGCGATCACCACCCCGCCGGTCCCTTCGCGCACTGTGAGGAGCCCGGCCCCCGCGCCGACCGGTCGGGCGCGGTCGTTGGACTGCAGCGACAGCCGCACATACACCCGGCCGTCCCCGGCAGCGGCCTGCCGCAGCAGCGCCTCGGCCTCGTCGGGGTGGCCCGGCACCTGAATGGTCCAGCCGTCGAGGGTGTCCAGGAGGGCGACATCACCCGGTGCCATGTGGGTGAAGCCGCCGGCCGGCCAGTCGTACGAAGCTCCGGCGCTCACCAGCACCCCGCCCACTCCCTGGTGTCCGAAGTCCAGCTTGACCTGCTCGAACGGCCGCTCCACGAGAAAACTGGCGAAGGTGTGCACGATCGGTCGCAGCCCGGTGAGGGCGATCCCGGCCCCCGCGCCGACCAGCAGCTGTTCCCTGATGCCCACATTGACGACCCGGTCCGGATGAGCCCGCTCGGCCCCTTCGAAACCGTCCCGGCTGATCTCGGCCAGTACCAGCGCGAGGCGGGGGTCCTCGTCCAGCAGCTGCGATGTGGTCGAGATGAAGCGGTCACGCATCGTGTCCATGTGAAGTGTCCCTCTCCGATTTCGTCGGTGCGCGTCTTCGGTCCTCGCCCGACGCGTTCAGTCCTTGGGGGCGACCCGCGCGACGACGGCGCGCGGCCGTCCGGGATGGGCGGCCGTGAAAGCCGCGTGGAGCGCCTCGTGGTCCCGGCCGTCGACGGACCCGACCGACCAGCCGGCAGCCTCGAACCGGGCCGCGATCCCGCCGGGCCGGCCGTAGGACGCCGACGCGTTGTCGATCACCACGGTGTGCAGCTGCTCCAGCCCGGCCGGGCCCGCGTAGGCGAGCGCCTCGTGGTTGCTGCCCTCGTCCAGTTCGGCGTCCCCGATCAGCACCCACACCCGGGGGTCGGTCAGCCCCTGCGCCCGCAGGCCGAGCACGCTCCCCACGGCCAGCGGGAGCCCGTGCCCCAGTGACCCGCTGCCGATCTCGACCCCCGGCACCAGCGTGCGGTCCGGATGGTGCCCGAGCGGCGAGTCGTACGAACCGAAGCCGGGCAGCAGCTCCTCGTCGAAGAAGCCGTGCGCGGCCAGGACCGCGTAGTACGCCATCGGCCCGTGCCCCTTGGACAGCAGGAAGCGGTCGCGGTCGGGTGCGTCGACGGTGCCCGGCGTCACCCGCAGCACCCGGTCGTAGAGCACCCAGAGGGCGTCCAGGGTGGAGGTCGCGGCGGGGCCGTGCTTCTCGTCCCCCGTCATCAGGCCCATCAGCCGGTTCATGTCGCCGTAGTCGGCCGTCGGTGCGGCAGTCGTCCTCGTCATGGGTCCAGCGTGAAACATCAAGCTCGGTTGAGCTTGGCTTTAAACCCCACCAAGATCATTTCTTGGTGGGGTTTGTCGTTCGCCTGACAGCTGGGCGGCCTCTGCTTGATCATGTGTTTCCGCCA
>NZ_JBIBYR010000039.1:0-60796 GCF_043083485.1 Streptomyces sp. NPDC014727
CAGCAGATACCACCTGCCCACACCCAGCCACCAGCCCAAAGCGGACGCAGAAATCGATCAGGAGATCACTCTCGAACCACCTCGGCGGATTGAGGCTAAGCCCTCCCGAGCCCCGCCTGCGGCTGGCCGCCATCGACCGGGATGTGGGCGCCGTTGACGGCTCCGGAGGCCGGGGAGAGGAGGAAGGCGATGACCCGGGCGACTTCATCGGCGTTCAGCAGGCGTCCGTTGGGGTTGCGTTCCGCGTAGGCCTCGTACGCCGCTGGGTCACGCCGGCGCAGGCGGTCCCAGCTCTTGCCTGGAAGGAGGATCGAGCCGGGGCTGACTGTGTTGACCCTGACCCCGTAGGGGGCGAGTTCCTGGCACAGGGCACCGGCCAGGTAGATCTCGGAAGCCTTGGCTGCCCCGTACTGGGCAGGAAAGCGGGGCTTCCAGCCCGAGATGGAGGCGACGATCACCACCGAGCCCCCCGGACGCAGGCTGTCCAGCGCCGATCGTACGGTACGCACGGCGTGACCACCGTTCAGTTCCCAGGTCGTCTGCCAGTCCTCGCGGGTCGAGTCGAGGAGCCCGCTGCCACGCTTGCCGCCGATGTTGGCGACCAGGCCGTCGAGGCCGCCGAGTTCGTGGCCGGCCTGTCGGGTGAAGTCCTCCAGTTCGTCCGGGGCCAGGACATCCACAGCTCCCGTGACGACTTGGGCGTCGAAGTCTCTCCGCAGTTCGGAGGACGCACGGGCAAGAGTGTCTGCATCGCGGCCGCAGATCGCGACGGATGCCCCCTCGGCTGCGAGGACGCGGGTGACCGCGTAACCCAGTCCCCTGCTGCCGCCGGTCACCAGGAACGACTTGCCCCGCAGCCCGTACGTGACAGCCGGTGCTGCCGCCACCCGCTCTTCGGACTCTTCGCGCTCTTGCATGGATGCCACTGTGCCACCAGGCCGCCGGCAGACGCTCAGCGCACCAGCTTGCGGATGACGATGCCGACGATGAGCGTGGTGAACAGCATGCCCGCGACCGTGAACGAAACAGCCAGTGCAGACCATCCGGCGGTCTTGAGCTCCGACGGCATGCCGGTACCAACATTCAGCCACAGCGCGAGGGCCAGGACCAAGGACCTTCCCGCAACGGTGACATCCGACAACCCTCGGCCCGGTTCGCGTACCGCGCCCGACAGATGGAGTACCACGCCCGTCAGGAAGACCCCCACCGCCAATACACGTGCCGGGTTCCGCGCGCGCACTCCCCAGCCGAGGACGCCGCCGAGGATGCCCCGCCCGATGGCACGCCGTATCGGCGGCAGAGCGCTCGCCTCGCGTTGCCGCGCCAGGTAGTAGAGCTCGTCGACCTCCCTGTTCCGGTTCCTTCTGACCAGCGCGGATCGTACGGACTCCAGTGCCGCGGCGGTGACTTCGGTGAAGGAACGCTCCAGAAACAACGTGATCTGGCGGCCGTTACGGAAGACCTCGCCGGCGAGCTCCATGTCACCGATGCTGGAGGATTCGTCGAGGCTGTACCGGGAGCTGCCGGACGGAAGACCGAGCGTGCCCGTCACCGAGGAGCCGTACAGGCTGATGACCGAGGAATTCTGAGACCCCGAACTCAGGGACGCCACATTCGTGTTGCGAAAGGTGAGGTGGGCCGTCGGGGCGCTCTGCCCGCTGTGCGCGCTCTCGCACAGACCGAGGTTGCGTACCTCCACGGGCCCTCGGACTGTGCTGTTGCTGATCGTGCTGTCCCCGGAGGGAATCACCAGTCCGTTCACTCGCACCGTCTCGCTGCACCGCAGCCCGTTCGCTCGCAACGGCTCATCCAGTCGCACACGCCGCAGGGTGAGCTCGGGTGTCTCGACCTCGTCGAGATCGAGTGCGGACAGCCAGAGGTCGTCGAACGTAATGTCCTCACGGGCGCGCAGCCCCCGGACTACCAAGCGCGGCCGTCCCAGGCGGCCGCCGGTGGCCTGGCTGCGGACCACAAGCGAGGACACGCGCGTGTTGCTGATCTGCACCGGCCCGCGCACGGCATTGATCTGTGCGAGCTCCTCCACCCGAAGGCGCTCCAGCCGGGTGGTGGTGCACGAGTGCAAGGCGAGGAAGTCCAGTGAGGTGTCGATGACCGTGACCTCGCAGCCCATCGATGCGTTACGGATCGTCAGGCGGCCGATCCTGGAATTGACCACCAGGAGCGCGTCCGCTTCCACGTGGTCGACGACCAATTCGTCGATGTGACAGGACCGCACGGTCAGCGCCCCGTCGATGCTGACACGGTCGAGCGAGACGCGGTCGGCCGAGACGGTGTCCAGCAGTAGGTCGGTGGTGACCTCGTCCTGGCGCAGATGCACACTTCGGTCGCTGACCGTGCGCTGGCGACCGATTCTCGCCAGGTCCTCGACCGTCCGGACAACTCCCACCGGCATCCCCCTGCTACTTGTGGCCGTTGATGTCGTTGTGTGTGCGCCTACGTACTCAATCCCAGCGCGTGCTCTCGCTCCGGTGGGCCACGTCTCCGACCGGACCGAGTCCAAGAGCCGTGAGTAGTTGTTCCGTACTGAGGACATCCGGCGACTCGACGAGTGCGCAAGCGATCTGCTTGGCCGTCATAGCCGGATCCGTACGGTCCGTACGTACCACCAGATCGAACAGGTCGCGTACATCGGATTCGAGAATGTCCTGAGCCGTCTCGTCCCAAGCGGCGAGGCGCTTCGGCGTGTCGGTATCTCCCCGCTCGCCGGACCGTTCCTGGCACACGTTCCTGGGCACCCAGAGGAGGACGCGCAGCCATGAGGTCGCCCGAGTCCGGTCCAGCAGGGTGCGCATGTCGGCGACGTTGCCGATGTGCGTGACCGGGACCAGGCCCTGCTCTTGCGGTTGGGTGAGGGAGAGGTGGTCGACGGCGTAGATGTTGCCGTAGCGAGGGGTCTCCACGACGATTCTGCCCCGGTGCCGCAGATCATCGAGTTCCTCGGCGGTGACGAACCGGTATCCGGCTGACCGGCCCGTGCCGTGCTTGAGCTTGGTGACTGACTGGAACCGTGAGTCGGCGGAGCAGAGGGCTGCCGTCACCGTGTCCTTGCCGGCAGTGGGCGGCCCGTACAGGACGACTGCGCTCACGCGTCCCCCAGAAGCCGTTGCGCGATGGACTCGACCTGCTCTGCCAGAGGACGTGAGGCGCCGATGCGGTTGTCAATCACGTGGTGAGATGTCACCGGCCTCAGGCCGATGTCGATGCCGCTCGTGTACATCGGCCAGTGCGTCAGCTTCCACGTGTCGCGTGAGGCATTCCGCGAGATCAGCCGGTCCCGCATCGACTCCAGGTCACTGTCCACCCACAGCGTCTCGAAGCGTGCGCCCGTTCTGCCGCAACGGCGTGCCACCCGGGACGTCCACTGTGCGTCGGCAGCCTCGGCCAGGAAGGGCGCCACGGCGACCACGGAGGTACCGCACTCGAGGTTTTCCCAGACGGCCTTCATGAGGCACGCATACTCCAGCGGCCTGGCATGCTCCAGATAGGTGGGGCTGTGGCGGTCGTCCGGGTCACCGCCCAACGCCTGCAACAGCCGCTCGGTCATTGGACGGCTGATGGTGTCCTTGTCGAGCATGGCCCACCCCGTCGCCGCCGCCAGCAGCTTGCCGGCCTCGGACTTGCCCGAACCGGCATAACCGGCGACGAGAGCAAGGGTGATGGTGCTCGTGCCTAACGCAGTGATCACTCTGTCCGCCCCCGAAACGACTTTGAACAACTGGACTCAGCTTAGAGGCGGATGGAGGTTTGCGGTGCTCAGACTTTCCGCATATCGATGCCGAACCAGATGCTGAGTGAAGCCATGCCGGGCAGCCGACCCGACGGCGTCAGCGGGTGACGACGGAACTGTCCAGTACAGGTCGGTGCGTTGCCGCCATCGCTCGCGGCCGGGCTTGCCGGGCGGCATGGTAGTGATCCGCGAGGAGGGCGTGAACAATCCCTCCGCGTCCCCGTCTCGTCCTGCGTCATCGCCACCGCCTGTCCCACGTACGTACAAGCCGGACGCACGCCACGTACAGCCAACCCGCGACGGCGCGTCACCCCTGGTCACGCTACGCCACCAAGCGACAACGTGGAGCCATGACCAGCAATCCACCACTCCCCGTTCGGCCCATCCGCACCACCCAACCCCGCCTCCCCTGGCACCACTTCACGATGCGCTTCAGCTCCACCCCACGCGGCGCCCGCCTCGCCCGCCGCCTGGCCGGCGAGCGGCTCGACGCCTGGGGCATCCCGTACGGCAGCGATGCGCACGACACACTGACGCTGATCGTCGCGGAGCTGAGCGCGAACGCCATTCGCCACGGCCACGTGCCCGGACGCGACTTCCGCCTCCGCCTGTCCGCCGAGGGCACGGCTGTGCGCGTGGAGGTCACCGACACCCGAGGCGAACGCCTCCCCGCCCTCACCGAACCGGTACCGGACGACCAGGACGGCGGCCGGGGCCTGCTCCTGGTCGCCGCCCTCACGGACCGCTGGGGCTGGTACCCCTGCACGGACGGCCCCGGCAAGACGGTCTGGGCAGTGTGCGCTGTGGAGGCTCCATCACCGTAGGTCAGCAGAACCGGCAGGCCGCCGCCAGCATCGCTGGCTACCGGGGCCCCACCCCGGGCGGATACGCTCCAGCCCCTTGCGGACGGGGCGCAACCGGGCGTGGCCGGAAAGCGGCGCCCCGGAATCCTCGGGGCCGCCGCCGCTGGACTGAAGATCGCCCTACCAGGGACACTTGCCCTCCACCACGTCGAAAGCCGGTCCAGCAGTGCACACCGGCCAGCACACGCACACACGGGGGCAATGTGCCGCAGCAGCAGCCGATCGCGGGTCGGTACGAGCTTCTGGAGCCGCTCGACAACGGCGGCATGGGGGACGTGTGGCGCGGATACGACGCCGTGCTCGACCGGCCCGTCGCCGTGAAGCTGATCCGGCAGCAGGCCGTCGTCGGCTCGCCGCAGCTGGCGGAGGAGTTCGCCAAGCGCTTCCGCCGTGAGGCCCGCATCACCGCGCGGATCCAGCACCCCGGCGTGCCGCAGGTGTACGACGCGGTGCTCGACGACACGTACGAGCGGCTGTTCCTGGTCATGGAGCTGGTGGACGGGGTTTCGCTGTCCGCGTACATCCACCCGGAGCGGCTGCTCCCGGTCAGTTGGGCGGTGGCCGTGGCGGCGCAGGTGGCCACCGTACTGTCGTACGCGCACGAGGTGCCGGTGATCCACCGCGACCTCAAGCCCAGTAACGTCCTGGTCGCCCGCGACGGAACGGTGAAGGTCCTCGACTTCGGGATCGCGGCCATCCTTCGGACCGATGTCACCAAGCTGACCGCGACCGGCAGCCCCATCGGCACCTACCAGTACATGGCGCCCGAGCAGGTACGCGGCGGGCGGACCTCCCCACAGACCGATCTGTACGCGCTGGGCTGTGTGCTGCACGAACTGCTCAGCGGACGCCTGCTGTTCACGGCGGACAGCGAGTACATGGTGATGCACCAGCACGTCAACGCCGCCCCCACCCCGCTGCGGACGCTGCGCCCCGACGTGCCGAAGGAGCTGGAGGACCTCGTCCTGCAGCTGCTGCTCAAGGCGCCGGAGGCGCGGCCGGCCGATGTGCAGGAGGTGTACGAGCGGTTGCGGCCGTTCCTGCCGCCGCCCGGCCGGATACCCGGGCCCGGTGAAGCCGGACCGGCGGGGGCGCCGGACCCGACCGGGATCTTCCGCCACCCGTACGCGCCGCGTGCCCGTGCGGGGGCGGCCCGGTCCACGCCCGCGGCAGTCGACCCGAACGAAGGGCAGGCCGCGCCCGGTCCCGTTCCCGTACCCGCGCAGTTGCGTGCGGAGATCGACGAGGCGTACGCGCACTCCGACGCGCTCCTGGACGAGGAGCGGTTCGCGCAGGCCGCCGAGGTGCTCGGAGAGATCATCGAACCGGCCGCACGCGGGCTCGGCGCGGAGAGCCGGAAGGTCCTGGAGCTGCGGACCCGTCGGGCCGCGATCCAACTGCTCGGCGGAGATTACAGGGCTGCTCTGCCCGAGTTCGACGCGCTGGCGGACGCGTACGCGCGCACCGGCGGCCCCACCGGCGAGTCGGCGCGCGCCTGTCGTGCCCAGGCCGCACGCTGCCGCGCCGAGCTCGGCCAGGTCACCGACGCGCTCGCCGCGCTGCGTGGTCTCCTCGACGTCGTGCGGACCGTCGACAGCGACCTCAGCGAGGAAGCCGTCGAGCTGCGCCGCGACATCGGGATGCTGCTGCTCGCCCAGGGTCAGGCGGCCGAGGCTCATCGGATTCTTCGGCCGCTGCACGACGACCTGTGTCTGGTCTTCGGGCCCGGCGACGAGATGACCGAAGAGGTCGGCGAGGCGCTGGCTCTGATCGGTCTCGACCTCGACGGGCCGGCCGCCTGACCCCCCTCGTCAATCCTCAGTTCGCTTCCCCGGAGAGTCCGCCCCATGCCCCACCTCGCGTTCGACATCGGTTTCTGCGCCCAGCTCGGTAAGCTTCAGGGCAGCGTGAAGCAGGGGGTGTTCGATGCCTGGGAGAAGTTCGAACGCCTCACCCTGGACCAGCTGTTCAAGGATCCCGGGCTGAAGCTGGAGAGCTTGAAACGCGCGCGTGATCCTCATATCCGGACCATCCGGATCGACCAGGGGACGCGTGGTGTCGTCCTCGCTCCCGACAGCGGTGACACGTACGTCCTGCTCCGCGTGATGCCGCACGACAAGGCGATCGACTGGGCCATCAAGCAGAAGGCCAGCATCAATACGGTGACCCGGGCCGTCGAGATCCGCGACATCGCGATGCTCGACGAGCTCACCCCCGCGTATGAGCGCATCGCTCCCGCTCCCGACCGGCGGTTGTTCGCGAAGGTGTCCGACGGGGACCTGACGGCGCTCGGCATCGACGAAACCACCTTGCGCCAGGCCCGCGCCCTCACCGACCTCGAACAACTGGAGGTCTTCGCACCGTACTTCCCGCAGGACCAGCGGGAAGTCCTCGAATACCTCGCCGCGGGCTTCACCGTGGAGGAGGTGTGGCGGGACGTGGTGTCCGTCAGTCTCTCCGCCGCACCCGACGACACCACGCCCGTGGACACCGGCGACTTCGCCGCCGCCATCCACCGCACCCGTACCCGGATCGCGCTCGTCACCGCGTCCGAGGAGCTGCGTGACATCCTCGACAAGCCGTTCGCAGCCTGGCGGGTCTTCTTGCACCCCTCCCAGCACAAGGTCGCCTACCGGGCCTCGTACTCCGGGCCCGCACAGGTCACCGGCGGTCCCGGGACCGGGAAGACCGTGGTCGCGCTGCACCGGGTGCGCCATCTGCTGGGCTACCTGCGTGAGGGTGACCGCATCCTGCTGACCACGTACACCAATGCGCTGGTGGGCGCACTGCGGGCTGGGCTCGCCACCCTGGTGGAGGACGAGACGCTGCGTGACCGGGTGGACATCATGACCGTCGACGCGTTCGCGGGCCGCATCGTGTCCACCGCGCGGCGGCCGCTGCGGGGCGGTGAGGAGGAGACGCGGTGGACGCAGGCCGCGCAGGTCACCGGGTTCACCGGCACCGCGCAGTTCCTCGCGCAGGAGTACAAGCATGTCGTTCTCGCGCAGAATCTGCGGACGCTGAAGGAGTACGAGGACTGCGAGCGGCGCGGACGCGGCAGCGCGCTGCCCGCCTCGACCCGCGCGCTGGTGTGGCGCACGATCGAGGAGTTCACCGGGCGGCTCAGCGCCGACGGGCTCCGCACTTACCTCGGCACGTGCGCGGAGGCCGCGGATCTGCTGGAGACCAATGGCCCGCGATACCGGCATGTGGTCGTCGACGAGGCGCAGGATCTGCACCCCGCGCAGTGGCGGCTGTTGCGTGCGGCGGCCCCGGCGCGCCCCGACGACCTGTTCATAGCGGGCGACCCGCATCAGCGCATCTACGACTCGAAGGTGTCGCTGAAGGCGGTCGGGATCAAGGTCACCGGCCGGTCGACGAAGATGCGCAAGAACTACCGTTCCACGCACGAGATCCTCAGTTGGTCCACCGCGCTGCTCGTCGGCCGACCCTTCGAGCAGCTGGCGGACGACGCGGCGAACGAGACGCTGTTGGGCTACCGCTCGGCCCTGCACGGCAAGGGGCCCGAGGCGCGAGGGGCGGAATCGGAGGAAGCCGAGCTGGACGCGCTCGTCGCGCGCGTACGTGACTGGCTCGACAGCGGGATCGCTCCGGGTGAGATCGGGGTGAGCGCCCGGTTCAACAAGAACTGCGACAAGGCGGCGCAGCGGCTCAAGGACGCGGGCATCCCTGCCACACGCCTGCGGGGCGATGTCCCGTCCGGCGCGGACGCCGTTCAGGTCGGCACGATGCACTCCTTCAAGGGGCTGGAGTTCCGTTGCGTGGCGGTCATCGGTGTGAGCGACGGTGCGCTGCCGTACCCGCGTGCGGTGACCCCGGCCGAGATCGACCGGCTCCAGCACGAGTCGGACCTGCTGGCGGAACGCTGCCTGCTGTTCGTGGCATGCACGCGGGCCCGGGACGGGCTGCATGTGTCGTGGTCGGGCACGCCGAGCGAGTTCCTGATGGAGGCCGGGGTGTGTCAGGCCTCATAGGAGGGAGGACCGGGCCCGGAGTGCGTTGCAGCGCCATGGCATCCGTATTCCCGCGTCCGCATCGGTTCTTCTGACGCGCCGCTGCGGCATGGCCGGGCCAAGCCGGCATCTGCCTCGACGCATACGCCCGATGGGCCGCATCCAGGAGAGAGATACGGCCCATCGGCTGTGCGGATTGCGCCGTGGTCCGGTCGGCGGCGGCGGTCGTGGGCAGAGCCGTCGTTCGTGCTTCCCGCGTCCGAGGGCCCGGCCTTCGTCAGAAGAAGACCCCGCAGCGCAGCAGCACGTTCGCGTACGGCCGCGCCTCCCCGGTCCGTACCACCAGCCGGGCGCCGGCCGACAGCACCTTGAGTGCGTCGTGCGCTACGTGGGCGAGTTCCGGGAGGCGCTCGTCCAGGAGCCGGGCGGTCTCCGGGTTGGCCTTCCGGACCTCGTGCGCCGCCGTCGCGCCCTCCACCACCAGTTCGTCCAACAGCCCGTCGAGCACGTCGGCGAACGACGGGACACCGGCCCGGAAGGCCAGGTCGACAACCTTGGGGCCGGCCGGAATGGGCATGCCCACATCGCAGATCAGTACCCCGTCGCCGTGGCCCAACTCCGCGAGCGCCCCGGCGAGATGGCGGTTGAGGATTCCCTTCTTCTTCACGGCGCGGAGACTTCCTCCGCGGTCGGGAACGACGCCTGCGCGCCTTGTCTGGTGACGGCCGCCGCGCCCACCCTGACGGCGAACGCGGCAGCTTCGGTGAGCTCCTCGCCCAGGCCCAGGCGCCAGGCCAGAGCGGCGGTGAACGCGTCGCCCGCCCCCGTCGTGTCCACGGCCTCGACCTCGGGGCTCGGGACGGTGACGAACGCACCCGTACGGCTGTCGGCGACGAGCGCGCCTTGTGCCCCCAGCGTGACCACGACCGACCGCGGACCGGACTTGAGCAGCGCGCGCGCCCACTCCTGAGCCGTGCTGCCCGCCGCTTCTCCCAGTATGTAGCGCGCCTCGTGCTCATTGACCACCAACGGGTCGCAGACGGCGAGCACGGAGTCGGGCAGGGGCGCGGGCGGGGACGGGTTCAGTACCAGCCGGGTGCCGGGTGACATCGCACCCGCCACCTCGGCGACGGTGTCCAGCGGGATCTCCAGCTGCACGGAGACGACCCGGGCCGCCTCGAAGAGGGGCCCGGCCTCCCGGACGTCGTCGGGGGTCAGCCGGCCGTTGGCCCCGGGCGACACCACGATGCTGTTGTCGCCCGAGGGGTCCACGGTGATCAGCGCGACTCCGGTCGGTGCCCCGCCAACGAGGACGCCACTCGTGTCGACTCCCGCCGCCCGCTGCGAGTCCAGCAGCAGGCGGCCGTGGGCGTCGTCGCCGACCCGGGCCAGCAGGGCGGTGCGGGCCCCGAGACGGGCGGCGGCGACCGCCTGGTTCCCGCCCTTGCCGCCCGGGTGGACGGTCAGATCGGAGCCGAGCACGGTCTCACCGGCGGCGGGGCGGCGTTCGACACCGATGACCAGGTCGGCATTGGCCGAACCCACGACCAGCAGGTCGTACCGGTCGTGGTGGTCGTTCTCGTGCATCATTCCTGCTTTCCGTGGTCGGACAGTGCTCAGGTCCCGCTCAGGAGAAGTCGGCGACGTTCTTCTCGGTGACGACCTTGACCGGCACCTTCACCGTGCTCTCGACCTTCTTGCCCTCGGCGGCCTTCACCGCGTTCTGCACGGCGATCTTGCCCAGTTCCCTCGGCTGCTGAGCCACGGAGGCGTACAGCGTGCCTGCCGCGACCGCCTTCAGGCCGTCCGGGGTTCCGTCGAATCCGACGACGGACACGGACGTTCCCGCCTTGGCGCCGAGTGCCTTGACCGCGCCGAGCGCCATCTCGTCGTTCTCGGCGAAGACACCGGTGACGTCGGGGTGGGACTGGAGCAGGTTGGTCATGACGTCCAGACCCTTGGTGCGGTCGAAGTCCGCGGGCTGCTTGGCCACGACCTTGATGCCGGGGTACGCCTTCAGCCCTTCGGCGAAGCCCGCGCCGCGCTCCCGGCTGGCCGAGGTGCCCGCGGTGCCCTGCAGGATGACGATGTCGCCCTTGCCACCGAGCTTGTCGGCCAGCGTCTTCGCCGCGAGCTTGCCTCCCGCGACGTTGTCGGAGGCCACCAGCGTCGCGGTCTTCGCTTTGTTGACGCCTCGGTCCGCGGCGATCACCGGGATGTCCGCCTGGTCGGCGCTCCGGACGGCGGGGCCCGCCGCGTCGGAGTCCACCGGGTTCACGATGATGGACTTGACTCCGGAGCTGGTGAAGTTCTGCAGCTGGTTGGCCTGTTGCGACGCGTCGTTCTGCGCGTCGGTGACGGTGAGGTCGACCCCGTCCGCCTTCGCCTGCGCCTGCGCACCCGCCTTCATCTGGACGAAGAACGGGTTGTTGAGCGTGGAGAGCGACATGCCCACCTTGGTGTTCCCGCCGGAGGAGCCATGGTTGAAGTACGACACCCCGCCCACGACGACGGCCACACAGAGCGCGGCGATCCCGAACTTCACCGCCCCCGCTCCCTTGCGGCCGGATCCCGGTGAGCCCGGGGCGCCGGAGGAACCGGTCGAGGTGGCGGCCTTGGCCCCGGCCTTGCGGCGCAGCGTGTCCAGCAGCACCGCGAGGGCGATGACCACACCGATGACGACCTGCTGCCAGAAGGCGGAGACGGACAGGAGGTTGAGTCCGTTGCGCAGCACGGCGAGGATGAGCGCGCCGATCAGGGTGCCGGACGCCTTGCCGACTCCGCCGGCCAGGCTGGCGCCGCCGATGACGACCGCGGCGATCGCGTCGAGCTCGTACCCCTGCGCGGCCTGCGGCTGGGCGGAGGTCAGACGGGACGCGAGGACGATGCCCGCGACCGCGGCGAAGAGCCCGGACAGGGCGTAGATGGCCAGCTTCTGGCGCTTGACGCGCAGTCCGGAGAGGCGGGCCGCCTCCTCGTTGCCGCCGATCGCGTACATCGAGCGGCCGATGTAGGTACGGGCCAGGATCAGTGCCGTGATGAGGCCCATCGCGACCATGACGAGGACCGGGACGGGCAGCCAGCCGCCGAGCGTGTCACCGAGGACGGAGACCGAGTCGGGGAAGGCGATCGGGCTGCCCTGGGAGATGACCAGGGACAGACCGCGCGCGATGGAGAGCATGGCCAGTGTCGCGATGAACGGCGGCAGTTTGCCGTACGAGACGAGGGCGCCGTTGACGAAGCCGCAGGCGATGCCCGTGGCGACGGCCAGGACGACCGCCAGCCAGACGGGCACGCCTTGTGAGGTCGCCGACCAGGCCAGCACGGTCGCGGAGAGCGCGGCGACCGAGCCCACGGACAGGTCGATGCCCGCTGAGACGATGACGAAGGTGACGCCGAACGCGAGGATCGCGGTGACAGCGGCCTGTACACCGACGTTCAGCAGGTTCTGGGTGGTGAGGAAGTCGCCGGAGAGCAGCGACATCGCCACCAGCAGGACGACCAGGGCGCTGAGGGCGCCGTTGTCGAGCAGGAGGCGGCGGATCGTGCGTCCTGCGGCGCCACTCGCGCCCGAATCGCTCTTGAGCGTGTCAGTGGCCACGGGGGCTCTCCTCTTCGTTCACAGCCGGCGTCGTTGCCGGAGTTGTTGCGGGAGTTGTTGCGGAAGTCGTTGTGGGGGCCGCGCTGACGGCGAGCGCCATCACCGCGTCCTGGGTCGCTTCGTGCGCGGGGAGTTCCCCGGCGATGCGGCCCTGGGCCATGACCAGCACCCGGTCGCTCATGCCGAGGACTTCGGGCAGGTCGCTGGAGATCATCAGAACGGCGTGGCCGGAGGCCGTCAGCTCGTTGATGAGCTGGTAGATCTCGACCTTGGCGCCGACGTCGATGCCGCGCGTGGGTTCGTCGAGGATCAGCACCCGGGTGTCGGCGAGCAGCCACTTGCCGATGACGACCTTCTGCTGGTTGCCGCCGGAGAGAGTGCGGACGTGCTGGCCGAGGCCCGCCATCCGTACCCCGAGCTGTTCGGCGATCCGGGCGGCGGCCGTGCGCTGTCCCTTGAGGTCCACGAGCCCGGAGCGGCTCGCCGAGCGCAGGGTGACCAGACCGAGGTTCTCCTGCACGGAGGCATCGAGCACCAGCCCCTGGGCCTTGCGGTCCTCGGGCACGAGACCTATCCCGGCGCCCATGGCCGCGGGCACGTCGTACTTGGCCAGCCGCCGGCCCCGTACGTCGACGGTGCCCGCGTCATAGGGGTCCGCGCCGAACACCGCACGCGCGACCTCGGTGCGTCCGGCGCCGACGAGACCGGCGAGGCCGACGACCTCGCCCTCCCGCACGTCGAAGCTGACGTCGTGGAAGACGCCGTTGCGGGTCAGCCCGCGCACGGCGAGCAGGGGGTCTCCCGCTTGCGGGCGCTCCCTCGGGTACTGCTGCTCGATGCTGCGTCCCACCATGAGCTGTACGAGCTTCGCCTCGGGGGTCGAGGCGGGTACCTGGTCGATGCTGCGGCCGTCGCGCAGCACCGTGACCCGGTCGCCGAGCACCGCGATCTCTTCGAGGTGGTGGGTGATGAAGATGATGCCCACGCCCTCTTCGCGCAGCTGCCGCACGATCCGGAAGAGCTTCTCGACCTCCTCGGACGTGAGTACCGCCGTCGGCTCGTCCATGATCAGCACGCGTGCTTCGAGGCTGAGCGCCTTGGCGATCTCCACCATCTGCAGCCGGGCGATGCCCAGTTCGCGCACCTTGGCCTTCGGCGAGACATGCAGGCCGACACGGTGCAGCAACACCTCGGCGTCCGCCTCCATGCGGCGCCGGTCGATCATCCCGAGGCGGCGCGGCTGCCGGCCGAGGAAGATGTTCTCGGCGACGGTGAGATCGGGTACCAGGTTGAACTCCTGGTAGATCGTGGCGATTCCGAGCCGTTCGGCGTCCTGTGCCCCGTGGATGCGGACCTCACGCCCCTGAGCGAAGATCCGGCCGCTGTCGGGGCGGTAGGCACCGGAGAGCATCTTGATGAGGGTGCTCTTCCCCGCTCCGTTCTCACCGAGCAGGACATGCACTTCGCCGCTCCGCAGGTCGAAGTCGACGCTGTCGAGGGCGACCACGCCGGGAAAGGTCTTGCGTACGCCTTCGATGCGCAGCAACTCGTCCTGGGTGCTCACAGGCTGCTCCTCCGGTTCGAAGCGTGTTCGCCGCAGGAACTGCGTACGACGAGACGGGCGGGAAGGGTCACGGACTGCGGGGTCCGTCCCTCGATGAGGTCGACCAGCGCGCGCACGGCGGAGCGGCCGAGCTCTCCGGTCGGTTGGGCGATCGCCGTGATCGGAGGGGCGGTGTGCACGAACCACGGGATGTCGTCGAAGGCCGCCAGCCCGATGTCCTGCGGAACGCTCAGCCCGTGCGCGCGGATCGCGTCCAGCGCGCCGAGCGCCATCAGGTTGTCGGCGGCGAACACGACCTCGGGCGGTTCGGGAAGGGCCAGGAAGCGTTCGGTGACGCGGCGCCCGCTGTCCGCCCGGAAGTCGCCCTGGCCGATGTAGGCGTCGGGCAGCGCGAGCCCGTGCTCGCGCAGCGCCTCGCGGAAGGCGTCGACCCGCTCGTTGCCCGTGGTGGTGGCTGCCGGACCCGCGATGATGGCGAGCCTGCGGTGACCGAGACGGTGCAGGTGGGCGACCAGGTCCCGGATGGCGTCGCGGCCGTCGGCGCGCACCACGGGGACGTCCACGCCCTCGATCCAGCGGTCCACGAAGACCATCGGCGTGCCGCTGTCGCCCGGCCCCGGCATGATCGGGGAGCTTCCGTCGGCCGGGGAGACGAGGAGTCCGTCGATCCTGCGGTCGAGGAGCGTCCGGACGTGATGTTCCTGCAGCTCGGGCCGTTCGTCGGCGTTCCCGATGATGACGCTGTAGCCGAGCGCGCGGGCCTCTTCCTCGACGAAGCGGGCCAGTTCGGTGAAGTACGGGTTGAGTACGTCACTGATGACCAGGCCTAGGGTGCGCGTCTGATCGGTGCGCAGCGACCGGGCCACGGCGTTGGGCCGGTATCCGAGGGAGTCGACAGCGGCGAGGACGCGTCTGCGCGCGTCGGGGCTGACGGAGGGATGGCTGTTGAGAACGCGGGAGACCGTGGCGACGGACACTCCCGCCTCGGCCGCGACATCCTTGATGCTCGCCATTTCCGGACCACCTCCTTGTGGTTTCCGTAGGCCTCGAAACCAGCAGCTCAGAGCCGTGGAATCGATTACAACGATGATTGGAAACGATTACATGGCTGAAAACAAGCCCCTTTGGAACGTCCGAGACCGGATCGTGACCAAAGGGGGGCGCGTCACGCGTAGCCTCTGCCACGCGGCGTCGAGTACGCCGGCTCCACTGCCCGCGAGGCAGAAGAAACCGGAGGCGGGGCGGGGCGGGGCGGGCGAGAGCCCGCCTGCCGCGCGACGCCCTCACCCCGTTCCACCACGCCCGGAGTCCGATCGTGCACGTGCCCATCGATGAAGAGGACACCCGTAAAGTCCAGACGGCAGTCGCGCGCTCTCCAGCCGCCGATGAACCTGTATATCCGCCGATGAACTCGGCCGATTTCGACCGTTTCATCCGGGTTTACCCCATGCGGGAGTTCTCCTGTGGCACGCTTCTGGGCGGATGCGGCAAGAAGCTGTCTGCCCGCGAATACCGCGACAAGTAGTGCCACTTCTCGCACATCGCCTCGGGCCACTGCCGGCGTACTGCAACGAACGAGACCAGTGCCGACCACCTGTACATCGGTCGTGCCCTCGACGAACTTTGCCAATGACTCCGCCGAAGCCTGGCGATCCGGGGCCACGGTCCGCCGTTCGGATCTGTCGCGGCGGTCGCACTGCAACCTGTCGAAACGGCCTCTGCCGGGTCACGGGTTTCCACGACTCGGTCTCTCTCGATCTGGCAGGCCACGACATGGTCTTGGACGATGTGCGGGAGCGGGCCGATGGTGTCGGCCCACTCCCGCGAGGTCAGTCGTCGGCCGGAGTGCCCGTCACCTTCAGGTGACGGATGCGGCCCGTGTTGTCGAAGGATCCGAAGCCCACCCGCCCCGAGGCGAAGACCGGGTCGGTGGCGGTGATCAGGGGGTTGCGGCTGCCGTCCAGGTAGACGGCGGTCTCACCGGTGTCGGCACAGTGGGTGAGACGCACCTTGTGCCATCCCTCGTCCTTGATCGCCGGAGGTGCGCCGAGGGTGCCGTTCCACTGGTCGTCGATGCGCAGCCGGTCGGCGTCGTCGACGGTGAACATACCGTTGTGCGGATAGATGCTGTTGTCGCTCGACAGGTGCGCGTACTGGTAACGAGTGTCCGACTGGTAGTCCCAGATGAGAATGACGTCACGATTGGTGATCTCGACCGGGGTGTCGATCCGTACCTCCGCCTCGACGGTGACGGAGGAGTAGCGCGGGCCCGCGGTCAGGACGGCGTACTCGAAGGGGCGCCGCGGTCCCGGGTGGGCGACGCCCGGCTCGGTCAGGATCGTCTCGCGTTCGGTGTAGGCCCACTTGGCCGGGGTGACCGGCTCCCAGACGTCGGGGCCGGTGGTGTGGGTGGTGGGGGTGTTGCCGACCTCGCAGTCGGCGAAGGTGCGGGTCCCGGTCACCTTCCAGACCTTGCCGTTGGCCTTCGAGACGATGTACAGACCGCCGCTGCGGTCGGAGCCGAAGCGCAGGTCGACACGTTGGTCCCCGGCGAGGTCGCGCATGGTGACCGTCTTCCCGGTGGACTTGTCGAAGAGCATCAGTTGCTCAAGCGGCGCGAGCCCGGCGCCGCGGCGCATGTCGCGGGTGTCCGCGGCCAGGATCCGGCCGTCCACGAGATCGCCGAAGATGTACTTTCCGCGCAGCGCCGGCGCGTCCTTGCCGCGGTAGACGGAGCCTCCGGCGATGGCGCGGCCCACGTCGGACCGGCAGTTCCAGTCGGGTCCCGGGTCGTGGTCGTAGGCGGCGACCGGGTAGGTGTAGCCGTACTGGGCGTCGTCGGCGGGGAGAGGAAGGATACGGGCGCACGGGTCGGTGGCCTCCTTGTCGAACACGAAGGGGCCCTCGCGCTCGCTCCAGCCGAAGTTGTCACCGGCCTTGACCTCGTACACCGACTCGATGGCGTGCTCACCGATGTGACCGAGATACATACGGTGACTGCCGCCCGTGTCCCAGCTGAAACGGTGCGGGTCCCGCATGCCTATGGCGTAGATCTCCCCGAGGGAACCGGGCTCACCGACGAACGGGTTGGACGCGGGGATGCCGTACCGGCCGTTGGCGCTGTCACGACCTGCGGGGTCGATCCGCAGAAGTTTGCCGTGCGGGAGTGTCAGGTTCTGCGGCTCACTGTTGCCGACTCCCTGCCCTCCGTCGCCCACCGCGAGATAGAGAAGGCCGTAGTCCTCGTCGTGGGGCTTCGCCGTCGGGTTGAAGTCGATCTGCTGAATGCCGTGGACCTGGCCGGAGAAGCCGATCCGCAGCACCTCGCGACGGGTGCCGTGGAAGACGGCCGCGGAGGGGTCGTCGGCGGTCCACTCGGTGACGATGCCGTGATATGTGAGTGTGCCCGCCTGCTGGTAGTCGGGGATCTCGGTGGCCTGCGAGGCGAGTTCGGTGTGGACGGTGTAGAACCGCCCGTTCGCTGCGAACTCCGGGTGGAATGCGGCGTACCCGAGGCCCTGGCCGAGACCGCGGCCCGAGAAGAAGTGCGGGAACGCCGCCTTGACGTCCAAGTAGGGGTGCGGGGTACCCCCGGACTTCCGCGTCGCGGCGCCGGGGTCGGTGAGATACAGGGTGCCGTTGAGGTCGGGGGTCGCCATCCGGCCCGAGCCGTCGGGAAGTTCATTGATGGTGTTGATCCGGGCATGGCGCGCCAGACGCGGATCCGTCGGCGCCGGGACAGGTTCCGACTTGGGGAACTGCGCGAACTCCTGCAGGACGAGACCTGTCCTGGACTGGACGGGCTTCTGCGGAATGGGGTCGGTCAGGGCGGCTGTCGTTGCGGCGGGCTCGTCGGCATGGGAGGGCGCGGCGAGACCGCCGACAGCGAGGGCTGCGACGGCGGCCACGGCCGCCCAGCTCTTTCGATATGTACGTCGTGAGGCCATGCGGATTCCTTCGGGCTGGCAGGACAAGGAAGTGAGGAAAGGACGATCCAAGGACGAGAACGGTCAGTGGCCCCGCGTCATGCGCCGGTATTCCGCCGCCACCGCTCCGGCCGGCACCGGGCGGTTCAGGAACAGGAGGTCGTCCATGCGGCAGTCGCAGGCATTGCTCTCCCGGGTGTTCTGGGGAAAGCTCCCGCCGATCTTGATGCCGCGGGGATCGGTGGGCGAGGCGCGGTGGGGCGCAGGCGTGGTGGCGAGTTCCCAGGGGTCGCCCGGCGTGACGTAGAACCCGTCCAGGGGCTTGCCGTCGCGGTAGAGAGCGAGGGTGCCGTCACGGAAGTCGAACGTCGCAGCCAGGTGGACCCATTCACCGCGGGGCAGCACTTCTTCCCAGGGGGCGTCGGCGGCGAAGGTCTGGGAGGCGCCGCCGTCCAGGCGCCTGCCCAGCGCGACCAGCTTCAACTCACCGTTGACCTGGATGAGTTCGAGCAACGCCCGCACCGCGTGGCCGTCAGAGGTTCCGGACAGTACGCCGGCCAGCCCGATCGCGTTGTAGCGGTCGCCCGGGTCGGCCGTGTTGGAGTTGAGGGCGGGATTGTCGCCCGTCATCTTGAACCAGCCCATGACGGTGGCGCCCCGGGCACTGTTGAAGGCCCCGAGGGACGCCATGCCCTCGGCGTCCCAGGTCCCGGCCTTCCAGTCGTCGTTGCCCGCGGTGGCCGGATTCTGCTGGCGTACTTGCAGGGCGGGCGAAGCACCCGGGTACGCCTCGTCGGCCACACGCATCGCGGAACCGCCGTTGATCAGGCTGAGCGTGGTGCCGGAACGTCCGATGTCCTGCTCGCGACCGGGGTCGGCGGGATCCGGGTGTCCGAAGTCGTACGCCGCCACGGCCTGGGCCCGCAGCGGTGTGTGAGCGGCCGAGGGGCGGGCCGCCTGGGCCGGAAACGTGGCGGCGGCCAGCGAGGCCGTCGCGGCGAGTGCGGCGACGGCGAGTGAGTAGCGTCTGGTGCGGGGCGGTGTCATTCAGCCTCCCAGCGGCAGCGAAGGGGCGCCGGCCGGGGTTTCCCGATCGACAGAAAGCGCTTTCGTCCGCGTGCAACGACCATGTAACTCCCTCGCAACAGCCCTGACAATGGGCGTGTACTCGCCAATTTTTTGGGCGCCCTTCCGCGGCGGCGCAAACCCCTCGCGCACACGGACGCAACCCGAGAGCGACCCGTCGGGACGCGACGCCGCCGGCTCGCCACGGTGTACGAGGCCATCCACGGGTGGGGGGCCTTCACACCTGTACGTCCGGAGCGTGAGCCGCACGCGTGCATCCGCACCGACCAAGGATTCGTTCGTCGGTACGCCCACGGAAACAGTCCTGGCATCCGTCGTCTACCCATGGGTAACTCCCGCTGACTGGATGTGTGTCGCCTGTGCCACCCCCATCAGCAGAAGCAGGAGACCCCGTGCCGCTCACCGCGCTCCGCCGCACCTCCGGCGTGCCCCTGTCCGCCGCGCTCGCCGCCGTCACACTGATCGCCAACGCCCCTCAGGCATCGGCGGCCGACGTCCCGTCCCTGCGGGTGCTCACGAACAGCACCGCACCGGGCACGCGAAGCCGACCGTCTGGACGAACGAGGTGATCAAGGAGCAGAGCGCGCCCTGGACCGTCTCCAGCCGGGGCACGAAGTACACGTACACGAACCTCTCCGACCACTACCCGCTGATCGCTTCCGCCCGATAGCGGATCCGAGCCCCGCGCGCCCGTCACTCCGGTCGCCCCCACCCGCTCGACGCTCCCAGTCCGCCTCGGCGATCAGGAAGTGACAGGGGCATGCTCAGCGGATCCGATCTCCGGATTGCGGTCATCGAGCCGGAAGAGCGGAACCACACGGCCACCAACTCTCCGCCACTCGGCGCATCAGAACAGACTCCTTGCATTACCGCCTAGTACCTCTGAATTACCTCAGATTTATTCCTGCGTGACGTAGGGCACTGCCAAATTCGCAGGATTCCCTGATGATGGCGTCGGGCCGTGCCACGGTGACGACGACTCCCCCCAGTCGGCCACCGCCGGGAACGCCCACCTTCCCCTCACGAAGGCGAACCCCCTCTATGAGTGACCGCACCACTGCGGCCGATACGCTCGCCGCCGCCCCACCGGCGACGAGCTCCCCCCATGTGGACGCCGGTGACGCCGGTTACAGCAAGGACCTCAAGTCCCGACACATCAACATGATCGCCATCGGCGGCGCGATCGGCACCGGCCTGTTCCTGGGCGCGGGCGGGCGGCTGGCCGGGGCGGGGCCGTCGCTCGCCCTTGCCTATGCGGTCTGTGGTGTCTTCGCCTTTTTCGTCGTCCGCGCGCTCGGCGAACTGGTCCTCTACCGGCCGTCCTCCGGTGCCTTCGTCTCGTACGCCCGTGAGTTCATGGGTGAGAAGGGCGCCTTCGCCGCCGGCTGGCTGTACTTCCTCAACTGGGCGACGACCGCTGTGGCTGACATCACAGCGGCCGCCACCTACGCGCACTTCTGGGGCATGTTCAGCGACATCCCGCAGTGGATCCTCGCCCTGATCGCCCTCGCCGTCGTGCTCACCGCCAACCTGATCTCGGTGAAGTACTTCGGTGAGATGGAGTTCTGGTTCGCGATCATCAAGGTCTCCACCCTGGTCGCGTTCTTGCTCATCGGGATCTTCCTGGTGGTGACCCAGCACCCGGTGGACGGTCACACACCCGGCTTCTCCACGATCAGCGACAGTGGTGGCATCTTCCCCGTCGGCATGCTCCCGATGCTGATGGTGATCCAGGGTGTCGTCTTCGCGTACGCCTCCGTCGAGCTGTGCGGCGTCGCCGCCGGTGAGACGAAGGATCCCGAGAAGATCATGCCCAAGGCGATCAACTCGATCATGTGGCGCGTCGGCCTCTTCTACGTCGGCTCGGTGGTGCTGCTGGCCCTCCTGCTGCCGTACACCTCGTACTCGGCGGACCAGAGCCCCTTCGTCACCGTCATGGAAAAGCTCGGTGTCCCGGGCGCGGCCGGTGTGATGAACCTGGTCGTGCTGACCGCGGCGCTCTCCAGCCTGAACTCCGGCCTGTACTCCACCGGGCGCATCCTGCGCTCCATGGCGCTGGCGGGCTCCGCGCCCAGGTTCACCGGCCGGATGAACAAGGGCCAGGTGCCCTACGGTGGCATCCTGCTGACCGCCGGTTTCGGTGTGCTCGGCGTCGTGCTCAACTACGTCATGCCGGGCCAGGCGTTCGAGATCGTCCTCAACTTCGCGTCGATCGGCATCCTCGGCACCTGGGGCATGGTCATGCTCTGCTCGCTGCTGTTCTGGCACCGCTCGCGGGACGGCCGGGTCACCCGCCCCTCGTACCAGCTGCCCTGGGCCCCCTACACGCAGATCATCACGCTGGCATTCCTCGCCGCGGTCGTCTTCCTGATGTGGTGGGGCGGCGGGGTGGGACGTACGACCGTCCTGTGCCTGCCGCTGATCGCGGCGGCGCTGGTCGGTGGCTGGTTCGTGGTCCGTGGACGGGTGAACCACCTTGCGCGGGCGCGCCAGGGCGCCTGACGTTTCCAGGCAGCGGCGACGGCCCGCGCGGGTTCATTTCCGCGCGGGTCGTTCGCGTGGATGGGGAATGCCGATCTCGTCGAAGCGACGCATGAGCGCCGGCTTGCCCCGATGGGCCTCGCGCAGGCGTCCGGCCCGCTCCTCGAAAGCGGTGACGTCGCCGGTGCGGGCGTAAACGGCGCGCAGGTCGTCCAGGAGCACGGAGGCGCGGTCGTAGGCTGCGGGCTTCTTCTGCGCGATGAGGTCCTCGACCGTGCCCCAGGTCTGCTCCGCGTTGCGGGCGATGTGGTCCAGTTGGTCGGCGCGGGCCGCCTCGGCGGCCTCGACGCGACGGCGCTCGTCCGCTTCCCGCGCTGCGCGTTCCCGCTCAAGGCGCCCGGTGCGCTGCGCATGAGCGACGTCCAGCAGGTGTGCGGCGCTGCGCCGCACTTCCGGTGCGGTGTCCTGGTTTCCCCTGACTGCTTCCCGGTAGCGGGCCAGCAGCTGTGCTCCGGGACGCGGCTCGCTGCCCATGGCGGCGCTCAGCAGCAGGGCGTCCTTCTCTGCGGCGGGGAGCTCGGCAATGAACGAGGCGAGCCGTTTCCGGTCCGCCCGGGGCGCGGTCGCGGCTGCGCTCACCTGCGCGGCTACGCTCAGCAGGTCCGGGTCGACGCGCAGGAAATCGGCCAGTGCCTGCTGCGCGCCGGTGAGCGTGCCCAGCCCGGCGGGGACTGGCGGCTCCACCTCACGCGCGTACTCCTCCTCGTCATCGTCCGCGAGATCCCAGACGCCAACTCCGGCCAGCCACGCCAGATACAGCGGCCGCAGGTCGCCTGCGGCGAGGTCGGCCCGGAGCCCGATGAACACGGACAGCGTCCAGGACGCCATGGCCTCCCAGTCCTCCTCACCTCCGTCATCCGGCTCCGGGCAGAAGTCCAGCAGCGTGTGCCCGTTGCGGGTATGGACGCTCAGCGACTCGTCCAGCGCGTAGACCGATGCTGTCTTCGCAGGGAGCACGGCGGCGGGCAGACGCAGCAGGAGCCGGCGGCTGCCCCAGTTGGCGAAGTACAGGTGGGCGTCGTAGAGCTCCTCGACCAGTTTCGTCGTATCCCCACGGAAGTCGCCCCAGTGGTACTCGTTGACGAACCGGGTCGTCGTGATGTCCGCCCGGGTCGACAGGGCCCGCACCTGCGCCGTCTCGGCCTTGCTCAGTGGACGGTCCACAGCCAGAAACTCGTAGTACTGGTACTCACTCACGTTCCGGAGCCTACCGAACACCGTTGGTGTGCCGGGAGGGCGTCGTCTTCATAGTCCGTGCTGGTCGAGCAGCCGCATCAGGTTCCGCTTGCGCTTCTGACCGGCACGCAAGGCGGCGAGGTGCGCGGCGAAGTCGTCCGGGGTGCCCAGGCGGCGGTGGCAGTCACGCATGCTCAGAAGCAGGCTGGTCAGCTGGTCGTAGACCGCGTTGCCGGTCTGCTTCTCAAGGGGTTCGGCCAGGCGCCGGTAAACGCCCAGCGCTTCGGCGGGGCGGGTGGTTCGGGCCTGGGACTTCGGCGAGAGCGGCCCCGACCTGGCCGAGGTGCCCGTCGGAGTCGTCGATCGCGTCCTGCACCTCGGCCAGCAGCCGCATCGCCTCCCGGGACAGGGAGATCGCGTTCTCGGCCCGCCCGGTGGCGGTCAGAGCGGCGACGGCGGACACGGCCTGCGCGGCCTGCTCGCCAAAGGCGCGGGCATCGGCGTACTCGACGTATCCGTACCGGGCGAATCGGCCGATGTCGAGGAGTTCGCGCATCCGGGCGCGGACTTCGGCGAGGTCTCCGCGGGCGCTCGTCGCACGCAACTCCAAGCGGCGGCGCACCTGCCGGTCCTCGGCGATCTGCTCCTGTACGAGTGCGAGCAACTCGTCCCTGGAGAGCTTGGCCAGCCATGCGTCCAGGACCTGAGCGCGGCTGCGGGCCCGGGTACTCTGCCGCGGCAGACTCTCCGACCGGGCGAGCGCGGTCAGGCCGAGCGCGACCAGGTGCTTGCAGAAGTTGCCCTCCATGCCGTACGGGCAGTCGCACTCCCCGGTGAGCCCTTCAGGCTCGTCGAGTGACAACTCCACCTCGTAGGCGTCCGTCCCGTGGACCGTGGCAGTGATCCAGCCGTCGCCGATCTCCAGGGCGGTCACGGCGTCCAGATAGCCCTGGGCCCGCTGATATGAACGCGGCCCGGCCAGTACCCGCAGATCCGCCTCCGTGAAGCGATCCATGATCCTCCCCGCCTTCGCCTCCCACGTCGGTCCTCGAACCTACCGCGAGGAGCACGGGGTGGCCCTGGCCGACTCGGCCTCCACTGCGGACCGCCGAGGGCACGGGTTCGGCCGGCGGAGCATGGAGCGGCAGGCGTCGAACAGGCTCAGGAAGCCGGCGCCGGAGTGAAGTGGTCCACGATGCGCGGGTGGTTGTCACGCCATCGCCCAGAAAAGCAGAAAACCCCACACGAAGTGGGGTTTCAACTGGTTGATCCGGTGTCCGAGGGGGGACTTGAACCCCCACGCCCGATAAAGGGCACTAGCACCTCAAGCTAGCGCGTCTGCCATTCCGCCACCCGGACTAGGTGATCGGCCCCGGTCTCCCGCGGCGACAGAGAAAACAATACCAGGGGTTTGGGGTGCCCCTCACCTGCATATTCGATGGTCAGTGGGGGTGGTGGGCGCAGGGAAGCCGTTGGCCTGGCGGTGCGTACGATCTGTCGTCATTCGTGCACGTGCGGTACGTCCGGCGGATCGCCGGGCGGCGTCCGGCCACCGCGAAGACCGGCCCCGGGGTTGGTCGCGCAGGCCGGGGTGCCGGTCAGGCACCGTACGCGCCTCGTGACGGCCGTGGAGCGTACGGTGCCTGACGTCACCGGGCGGGCGTTCGCTCTCTTCCCCGGTCGTCAGGAAATCGGGGTGAGGCGCGGGCCGCCCCTCCGGCGGCGCCGATCGTCCTACTTGCGCAGCGCGGCCAGGTTGTCGTAGCCGATCCGCGCATGGTTCAGGGACTGCGCCGGGACGGTCGAGCTCGGTGCGTTGTCCTGCTCGACCATCGGGTTGTGGTAGTTCTTCGCCCCGACGCGGCGGAAGAACGTCCGGTAGTCGATGTCCCCGGTGCCGAAGGGGACCATGTCGTAGCCCTCTCCGCTGGTGGTGTTGACGATGCCGTCCTTGGCGTGGAACAGCGGGTAGCGCTTGGTGTTGCAGCGGACCAGTGCCGCCGGGTCGAAGATGTTCTCCTGCTGCGACCCGTCGTGCGCGGTGTAGGTGTGGAACTTGTACTGGGCGACGTGCGCCCAGTAGATGTCCATCTCCAGCCAAACGGTCTTCGGGTCGGTGGCCTGGAGGAAGTGTTCGAGCTTGCGGATGCCGGAGCTGCGGGTGGGGCGGCCCTGGGCGTCCCGCGGACCGCCGTCGAGCAGGAAGCCGTAGGCCGCGTCGTGGTTGTGGGTGTACAGCTTGATGCCGGCGCCCTGAGCGATCCGGCCCAGCGTGTTCCACTTGTCGGCGGCCACGTCCCAGTCGGCGCGGTACGCGCTACCGGTGGGGTCGCCGCCGGTGCCCATGTGCTCCATGCCGAGGATCTTCGCTATTTCGAGGTGGCGCTTGAACTGGTCCAGATCGCTCTGGCTCAGCGGCCAGGACGACGGGATGAAGCCGTGGTTGCCCTGGGCGCGCAGACCGTACTCGTCCAGCCACGAGCGCAGCAGCTTCGCGCCCTCCACCGATTCGAGGTTGCTTCCGCCGGGTGCGTTGGCGTGCTGGCCGTACCCGGCGAACTCGACCTGCCGGTAGCCGTATCGGGCCAGCTCCCTGAAGACCTCACGGAAGCCCGAGGGAAGGTCGGTGGTGAGCGGATCCCGGCCCGTGGCGTCGCGCACGGTGTACAGGATGATTCCTCGCTTCGCCGCCGGGATCAGCGCCTGGCCGACGCCCTGCCCCTTGCCGGATGCGGTCTGGGCGAGGGCCGGCGACGCGCCGAAGGCGGGCGCGGCGATCGCCGCTGTCGCGGCGGCCGTGCAGGTGCTCAGAAAGCGGCGGCGGCTGACGCCGAGGCTGCGGCGCAGGGCGCCGTCCGTTCCGGATTCGTCGTTGTACGCGGTCACGGTCTCTCTCTTTCTCGAAGATGCCCGAAACGCTGTGCACGGACCGATCTCATGCGAGGCCGGCAAGCGTGAGGAGCAGGGACTTCACCTCGGTGGCCCGGACGGGTCCGGTGAACGCGTGGGGGGTGGAGCACAGGATGAGCGGCCCTTCGTCGTCGCTCGTGGGAAGGCGGCCGTGGCTGCCGCGAATGGGTGAGGGGTCCAGCGGGACGACCGCCATGCGGTAGCGCATCCCGAGCTTCTTACGGGCGACGGCCGCGGCGGCCTTGACCCGGACGTACGGGTCCTGGGGATCCAGGAACAGTTCGACCGGGTCGTAGCCGGGCTTGCGGTGGATCTCGACGAGCTGCGCGAAGTCGGGCGCGTGGGCGTCGTCGAGCCAGTAGTAGTACGTGAACCAGGCATCCGGGTCCGCGACGGCGACCAGTTCGCCTGAGCGCGGATGGTCCAGGCCGTGGGCCTTCTTGCCCTCGTCGTCGAGGAGCTGCTCGATGCCGGGGAGGTCCCGGAGGGCATCGCGCGTGGCTTCGAGGTCCTCGGGACGGCGTACGTAGACATGGGCGAGCTGGTGGTCGGCGACGGCGAAGGCACGGGAGGCCATCGCATCGAGGTACTCCATGCCGTCCTGGGTGTGGACCTCCAGGAGGCCGGCGCGGCGCAGGGCCCGGTTGATGTCGACGGGCCGGTCGACGCGGGTGATGCCGTACTCGGAGAGGGCGACGACGGTGCGGCCTTCGCGGCGCGCGTCGTCCAGGAGGGGCGCCACGGCCCGGTCCAGGTCGGCCGCGGCCCGGTACGAGCGGGGGTCGTCGGGGCCGTAGCGCTGCAGGTCGTAGTCGAGGTGCGGGAGGTAGCACAGGGCCAGGTCGGGGTGGCGGGTGTCGAGAATGTGCCGGGTCGCGTCGATGATCCACTGCGAGGAGACCAGGTCGGCACCGGGGCCCCAGAAGTGGAACAGGGGGAAGGTGCCGAATTTCGCGGTGAGTTCGTCGTGCAGCGCGGGCGGCCGGGTGTAGCAGTCGGGTTCCTTGCGGCCGTCGGCGTAGTACACAGGACGGGGGGTGACGGTGATGTCGGTGTCGGCGCCCATCGCGTACCACCAGCAGATGTTGGCAACGGTGTAGCCGGGGTGGGCACGGCGGGCGGCGTCCCAGAGTTTGTCACCGGCGACCAGACCGTTGTGCTGGCGCCAGAGCAGCACGTCGCCGAGCTCGCGGAAGTACCAGCCGTTGGCGACGATCCCGTGCTCGGCGGGGGTGGTGCCGGTGAGGAAGGTGGACTGGGCGGCGCAGGTGACGGCGGGCAGCACGGTACCGAGGGGGGCGCGGGTGCCGGACCGCCCGAGTGCCTTGAGGTGCGGCATGTGGTCGAGGAGCTGCGGGGTGAGGCCGACGACGTCGAGGACGAGGAGGGGGGTGGGTGTCGCGTGCTGCCCGGCAGCAGGCCCGGCATGGGTCATGGGAGCTCCTTGAGACCGAGGTCGACCAGGAGGTCGCGGGCGAGGGTGAGTTCGGCGGCGATGCCGTCGGCGAGCTGGGGGCGGGTGCGGGGGCGCAGTGCGGCGGGCAGCGCCTGCCAGGTGTACGTCTCGACCTCCAGGTGCCTGGTGAGCGGCCGAGCGCCGCCGACCAGTCGGGTCAGCGTGGACCGGAGCACCAGAAGGGTGGAGCTGAGCGGCGGTGCGGGGGGTGCGTGCAGGGGGACGTGGAAGTGGGCGCGCCACGGGGCTCCGTCGGGCAGGGCCCGGCCGGTGACCGCCTCGTCGAGGTCGTCGGTTCCGCGCAGTCCGGCAGCGGTGCGCGTGCGGGTCTGGTGGAGGAACCGGGGTTCGGCGAAGGCGGCGAGCGCGGCGCGTACCTCGGGGAGGTGGGGGTGTTCGGCGTGCAGCGCGGCGGAGAGCTGTGCCTTGACGACCGGGACACCGGCGGCACCGAGTGCGTCGACGGCGGTGTCGGGGTCCTCGAAGGAGGTCGCGAGGTGGCAGGTGTCGATGCAGATGCCGATGCGCCGGTGTCCGACGGCGGTGAGCGGTGCGACGGCGTCGGCGGTGGTCTCGACCGTGCAGCCGGGCTCGGGTTCGAGGCCGATGCGGATGGACTTGCCGGTGAGCTCGGCCAGCGCGTCGAGGCGTTCCGCGAGGGTGGTGAGCGCGGTGTGTGCGAGGCCGGCGGCCTCGGCGTCGGAGTCGAACGGGGTGCGCCAGGCGATCGGGAGGGTGGAGATGGTTCCTTCGGTGACGTCGTCGGGGAGCAGCCCGGCCAGGAGGCGGGCGAGGTCGGTGGTGTGGGCGAGCCGCTCCGGGTCCGTCCAGTCCGGCTTGTACACCCGGTACTTGACCTCGTCGGCGCCGAAGCCCTCGTACGGGAAGCCGTTGAGGGTGACGACTTCCAGGCCGCGGCGGTCCAGTTCGGTGCGCAGGGAGCGCAGCTGGGACGGGTCGTTGATCAGGCTGCGGGCGGCGTCCCCGGCGAGCCACAGGCCGATGCCGAGCCGGTCGCGGCCGAGGCGCTTGCGGACCGGTTCGCAGTGGTCGCGCAGTTGGGTGCGGACCCCGTCGAGTGTCTCCGCCGGGTGGACATTGGTGCAGTACGAGAGGTGGACGGTGGAGCCGTCGGGGTGGCGGAAGCGCACGGCTCACTCCCCGCCGCGCAGGATGGAGTTGCCCTCGTGGAGTGGTTCCGGCGCGGTGATGTCGAGCTGGAGTCGGCCGCTCTGCCCGTAGAAGGCGACGGGGTTGCGCCAGAGCACTCGGTCGACGTCGTCCGCGTCGAACCCGGCGGCGAGCATCGCGTCGCCCACCTTGCGGGTCTTGAGCGGGTCGCTCCTGCCCCAGTCGGCGGCCGAGTTGACCAGGATCTTCTCGGTGCCGTGGGTTTTGAGGACCGCGATCATGCGGTCCTCGTCCATCTTGGTGTCGGGGTAGATGGAGAAGCCGGCCCAGCAGCCGCTGTCGATGGCGTCCTTCACGGTCGTCTCGTTGAGGTGATCGAGCAGGACCCGTTCCGGGGGGAGGTGGGATTCGCGGATCACGTCGAGGGTGCGGTGCAGACCGGCGAGCTTGTCGCGGTGCGGGGTGTGCACGAGCGCGGGCAGGCCGTGGTCGGCGGCGAGCTGGAGCTGGGCGGCCAGGGCGGTGTCCTCGGCCGGGGTCATGGAGTCGTAGCCGATTTCACCGACGGCGACGACGGAGTCCTTGACGAGATAGCGCGGCAGGGCGTCCAGGACCGGGGTGCAGCGCGGATCGTTCGCCTCCTTGGGGTTGAGGGCGAGCGTGCAGTGGTGGGCGATGCCGTACTGGGCGGCGCGGAAGGGCTCCCAGCCGAGCAGGGCGTCGAAGTAGTCGAAGAAGCTCGCGGGCGAGGTGCGGGGCTGGCCGAGCCAGAAGGAGGGTTCCACGAGGGCGCGGACGCCCGCGTCGAACATCGCCTGGTAGTCGTCCGTGGTGCGGGAGGTCATGTGGATGTGGGGGTCGAAGATGCGCATCAGGACTCCTCCGTGGGGGCGGCAGGGCCGGGGGTGGTGAGGTCGAGAACGCGGGTGAGACCGGCGGGGACGTCGCGGTTCGCCGCAATGCGTTCGGCCGCGAAGTCGCCCAGCATGCGGGCGAGTTCGGCGTCGCCGCGGGAGCGCCGCGCCAGTTGGTCGACGGCGTCGACGGGGACGCCGGTGAAGAGGCATTTGAGAATGGCGTGGCGCCAGTTGTGTGCGTCGAGATGGGCGGCGGCGTACGGTCCGACGGCCGCGGCGACGAGCCGGGTGTCATTGGTGCGCAGTGCGTCCTCGACGAGCGGGAGGGCGGTGGGGCCGAGGTCGAGCCGATGCAGGGCGAGCAGGACGGCGCGCCGTTCGGCGGCGGTGCCCTGCTCGTACAGCCGGGTCAGGGCCGGCAGCGCGGCGCGGGCCTCGATGAGCAGGAGGACCCGTACGGAGTCGGCGTGTTCGAGTCCGCAGTGGCGGCCGGCGGCGGCGTAGCGCAGTTCCCACGGCGGTACGGCGTACGGGCCGCCTGGCCGTTCGGTGGCCTCGTGGGCGGCGGCGTGCTCGGCTTCCGCGAAGGCCTCGTCGAGCCAGGCACGCGCGGCTCCGCCGAGCTGTGCGTCGAGTTCCTCGCGGGTCAGCAGCGGGGCGGTCGTCGGGGTCATCGGCATGGCGTTGCTCCCTTCGGCGGTTTCAGCGGCTCGACGGGCTGTGCTTGCGGAGGAACTCGATCGAGGTGCGGGCGAGTTCGGGACCGGCGTGGGAGTGCCGGGGCAGTTCGACGACGGCGAGGCCGCGATAGCCGGTGTCCGGCAGGGCGTCGAGCGCTTCGAGAACGGGCGGGAAGTCGATCTCGCCCTCTCCGAACGGGAGGTGTTCATGGACACCCCGACGCATGTCCTCGATCTGGACGTGCCGCAGCCAGGGAGCGGCGTCGCGGACGCAGTCGACGGGCGCGGCCGGTTCCAGGCACTGGCAGTGGCCGATGTCGAGGGTGAGCCCGAGAGGCGGTGGATCGCCGCTGAGGACGCGCAGGTGGTGGAAGTCGGCGAGGGTGGCGAGGAGGTGTCCGGGTTCGGGTTCGATCGCCAGCGGGATGCCGACGCGGTCGGCGGCGTCCAGAACGGGCGCGAGGGAGTCGGTGAGCCGCTGCCACGCGGTGTCGGGGGTGGTGTCCGGTGGGGTGATGCCGCTGAAGCAGTGCACGGCGTGGGCGCCGAGATCGGCGGCGACGCCGACGGCGCGGACGAGCAGCCGCGTGCGGGCGGCGCGGGCCTCCGGGTCCGGGTCGAGGAGGGACGGGCCGTGTTTGCGGCGGGGGTCGAGGACGTAGCGGGCGCCGGTCTCGACGGTGACGCCCAGGCCCAGCTCCCGGAGCCTGGAGGCCACCTGGCGGGTGCGGGCGGCGAGATCCGGGGCGAGGGGGTCGAGGTGCATGTGGTCGAGCGTCAGGCCGACCCCGTCGTACCCGAGATCGGCGAGGAGTCCGAGGGCGTCGTCCAGGCGGAGGTCGGTGAGCCCGTTGGTGCCGTAGCCGAAGCGGATCGTCATGTGGGGCTCACCTTCCGGGCGAGAGTGCGGGCGAGTGGGACCAGTCCCATGACGGCGAGCCCTGTTCCGGCTGCTCCCGCGCGGGCGGCCAGAGCCGCCTGGAGCGGGATCATGGCCCGGATGCCGCCGCCGACGGCGCGCTGGGTGAGCGGTGGGGACGGGTTGAGGGCGGCGTGGAGGAGGGGTCCGGCGGCGGTGCGGAAGTAGGCGCCGGTGAGGGCGGTGAGAAGGAGGCGGGGGGCGGTGGTGACGCCGGGCGTCGGCGACGGGTCCGACCGGTACGCCCTTTCCTTTCCGCCGCAGCGCGTGTCCCGGGTCGCGGCCCCGGAGCCGCGCGGTCCATGTTGCTCGCGCAGGGCGGCGGCTCCGAGTGCGGCCGTGGCCGCGAGCGCGGCCAGGGGGGTGAGGGTGGATCCGCCCTGCGCCTCGTGGCGGGAGACGGCGGTGACGGCGTACGTGTGGGCCCCGAGCAGGCCGGCCGCCGGGAGCGCGCCGAGAACGGAACCACGCGCAGCGCCACCCGCGGCGGAGGCCGGACCGGAACCGGAGGCCGGAATCACGGCCGCGCCCGAACACGATCCGGAGCCCGAACGCGAGACCGGAACCGGAAGCGAGCCGAAGGGCGGAACCCGGCCCGAGGCCGAGAGCGATTCCCGTCCCGGATCCCGTCCCGAACCCCGCCCCCGTCCCGAACCCGCACGCGAGCCCCGGTCAGGGCCCTGCCCCGCCGTCCCGGTCGTCACCGCCCCGGTGGCGGTGGCGCCGAGCAGCAGGTCCAGGCCTCGCGCCGCCGCCATCGCCGCCGGTCCCGCCGGGGTGTGCTTGAGGCGGAGGTCGTACGCCCAGACCGTCGCCGCCAGTCCCGCGGCAACCGCGAGGGCGGGGCGGCCCGCACGGGCGGCGAGGCCCAGGCCCGCGGCCGTCAGCGCGCCCGCCGCCGCGAGGGCCGCGCCGGGAGAGATCCGTCCCGAGGGGATCGGGCGGTGCGGGCGGTCGACGGCGTCCTCGTCGCGGTCGGCCCAGTCGTTGAGCGCCATGCCCGCCTCGTACAGACAGAGCGAGGCGCCGACGGCGAGCGCGGTACCGCGGTCGGGACGCAGGCCCGTCGCCGCCGCCCCCGCCAGCGCGTCCCCGGGGACGGTGAACAGCGCCGACACCCGCAGCAGTTCCGCCCAGGCTCGTAGCGTCACTTCTCCCCCCGCAGCGTCTCGGCGAAGGCGAGCAGGGCCGTGTACTGCTCGAAGAGCGCGGCCGGCCCGCCGTCCGGATCCTTGAAGTAGAAGCCGAGCTGGGGCAGCGGGCCGGTCAGTCCCTTCTCGTGGGCTCGGGCGACCAGTCTGGCCAGGTCGAGGACCAGCGGTGCGGCCAGTGCGGAGTCGCAGCCCTGCCAGGTCGTCTGGAGGACCATGCGTGCCCCGAGGAATCCGTCGAACGCGATGTGGTCCCAGGCCGTCTTCCAGTCGCCGAGTGCCGGCACGTCGTCGATGTGGACCTCGCCCTCGGGCGCGGTTCCCAGCGTGTCGGCGAGGACGCGTTCCTTGCCCGCGTTCTTGGCCGCGGCCGCGCCCGGGTCGGCCAGTGCCGCTCCGTCGCCGCCTCCCAGCAGGTTGGTGCCGGACCAGGCCCGTACGGGCAGGGCCCGTTGCACGAACATCGGGGCGAGCACGGAGCGCAGCAGCGTCTGGCCGGTCTTGCCGTCGCGGCCCGCGTGAGGAAGTCCGCAGGCCGCGACGGTGTCCTGAAGGGCGGGGGTGCGCAGCCCGGTGGAGGGGGTGAAGTTGATGTACGGGCAACCGGCCCGCAGCGCCGCCGCGGCGTACAGCGAGCTGGCGGGCAGCCGCCGGTCGCCGGGGGCCGGGACGGGTTCGGTGGAGGCGACATTGACCACGACCGTCCTGGCCAGGCCGTGGCGCTGTCCGAAGTCGGCGAGGTCGGCGGCGAAGGCGGTGATGAGCGCCTCGTCGTCGCGGGTGTCGCCGGGCAGCGGTCCGCCGGGCCGGATCTCGGCGTCGGCGGCGTCGAGTTCGGAGCGTACGGCGGCGGGAAGGCCGTACGGCAGGACTCCTCCGGCGGCCAGCGCCTCGGCACGTTTGGGCAGCGGGCAGCCGACGGTGTCGTGCCCGCCGAAGACCAGTGAGGTGAGGGCGGGCAGTTGGCCGGCCACGAACGGCGGGGTCTCGGTGACCATGCCTGCCGCCGGATGGAGCCCCGCCGCGACCGCCGCGCACCCCGCCGTGGCGGTGGTGGCGACGGAGCCGCGTGCTCCGATGAACCAGACTCCGGTGCGAACGGCGGGTGCTGTCACTGGCTGCCTCCCTGGCTGGGGATCCTGGCTGGGCAGAGCGGGTGGCGCTGTGCGCCGGGGGAACGGGATGGACGAGGGGCTTGGTCTCGCGTGGTGACGGCGGGCGGGGAGGACGGACCTTCCCCGCCCGCCGTCGGCCGGATGCACCGCCCTACGCGGAGGGCAGCTCCTTCAACTGGATGTTGCGGAAGGACACATGGTCATCGGCACCGTGGTTCTGCAGGCCGATGTATCCGTTCTTCAGGCTCCGTACCGGATCGGTGTTGGTGAAGTCGTTGATCTTCACTCCGTTGAGGAAGACCTGGAGACGTTCGCCCTGGACCTTGATCTCGTAGCTGTTCCACTGGCCGGGCGGCCGCAGGGCCTGGTCGCGGGCCTTGATGTTCGCCGCCTTGAAGGTGTAGATCGAGCCCGTGGTGCGGTCGGGTGCGTCGGTGGCGTCGATCTGGACCTCGTAGCCGTTGTTCACCGCGGACCAGGGGTCGTCGGACTCCGGGAAGCCGACGAAGACACCGGAGTTGTCGTCGCCCTCCATCTTCCAGTCGAGCTTGAGCGAGTACGCCCCGAGCTCCTTGGCCTGGTAGGTGAGCAGACCCATGCCACCCACGGAGCGCAGTTCACCGTCGACGATGTCGAACTTTCCGGGGCCGGCCTGCTTCCACCCTTCGAGCGTCTTGCCGTTGAAGATGGACCGGTAGCCGGTGTCGGGCTTGCAGTCGGCCTTCACCTGGCCGGCCGCGTACCGCAGGCCACCGAGCAGGAGTTGACGGAAGGCCGGTTCGGCGTACGACTCCTTGGTGTGGCCGAGTCCGGTGTAGAAGGAGCGGCCGCCCTGGTAGCTCTGGCACCAGGTGATCGGGTGATCACCCTTCATGGTGCCGCCGGTGTAGGTCGTCTCGTCGAGTGTGGCGAGGACCTTGGCCTGACCGCGCGGGTTGGTGCGGTAGTTGTACCACTCGTCGGTGCGGTTCCACTCGTCGTCGAGGTGGGCGGTCGCCGGGTGCTTGTGGTCCTCGACGCGGACGGTGGCGGGCTGGATCGCGGGGTGCGAGGAGAAGTACGCGCCGACGAGTCCGCCGTAGAACTGCCAGTCGTACTCGGTGTCCGCCGCCGCGTGGACGCCCATGTAGCCGCCGCCGTTGGCCACGTAGTTCTCGAACGCCTTCTGCTGATCGGCGTCGAGCACGTCGCCGGTCGTCGACAGGAAGACCACGGCGTCGTACCGCGCCAGGTTCGCGGTGGTGAACTGGCGGGCCTCCTCCGTCGCGTCGACGGTGATGTCGCTGCCCTTGCCGAGCTCCTTCAGCGCGGCGATGCCGTCGGGGATCGCGTCATGGCGGAAGCCGGCCGTCTTCGAGAAGACCAGGACCCGCTTGGCGGTCTTGCCGGCGGTGCTGTGGGTGAGTTCGAAGTCATCGACGTCGTACAGCGCTCCGTCGCCTCCCTTGAAGACGAGGAAGAGCTCGGTGGCCTTCTTGGGAACGTTCCGCAACGATACGTCGACGTCCTGGAAATTCTCCCAGCCGCCGGTCACCGGCACCGGGGTCGAGCCCAGGAGCGTACCCGTCGCCGAGCCTGCCCGGACTTCCAGGATGCCTCCGCTGCCACCGGATGCGATGCGGGCGGTGAGCTTGTTGGAGTCGCCGAGGATGTACGGCTTGAAGGAGATCCAGTCGTCGTTGTGGATGTCGCCGACGGTCTTGCCGCCGTTGGCGGTCGCCTTGTCGTAGACCTTGATCCCCGACGAGGCGCTGAAGTGCTCGGCCTGGCGGTGCCGCGGCTGGAGCTGGGCCTGGTCGTGACCGGACAGGGATGCCTGGCCGCCACCTCCGCCGTCCGTGTAGGAGGCGTCGATGACCCCGAAGATGTTGGCGTTCGGGTCGTGGCCGCCGTCGACGGCTGTCTTGATCGTGCCGGAGCAGCCGTTGACGGTGGTGATCGGGTGGCCGTGGCTGTCGTGGCCGAGGACGAAGCGGACCTCGACCTTGGAGCAGTCGATCGTGCCGTCCTCGGGATCGGTGACGGTGACCTTGAACGGGACGTCGTCGCCGAAGCTGAACAGCTGCCCGTCACCGGGGAGTTTCAGCTCCACCTTCGGCGCGGTGTTGCCGACCGTGACGTGGACACTCGCCGAGGCGGTCCGACCGGTCGGGTCCTTGGCGGTGACGGTCGCCGTGTAGGTGCCGTTCTTCTTGTACGTGTAGCTGGGGTTGGCGGCCGTCGAGGTGCCGCCGTCACCGAAGTTCCAGGCGTACGTCAGCAGATCGCCGTCGGGGTCGACGGTGCCCTGCGAGGAGAAGTTCACCTTGAGCGGTGCCGTGCCGGAGGTCTTGTCGGACGATGCCACCGCGTTGGGAGAGCGCCCGCCGGTGGCGTTCTCGATGCGGTAGAGGGCGGAGTTCTCGTCGCCACCGAACCAGCTGGTGCCGTAGTCGAGTACGTACAGCGCCCCGTCGGGTCCGAAGGCCATGTCCATCACCTGGGTCCCGGTCCACGGGACGGGGTTGATGGACTGGACGGTGCCGTCGGCGTCGTGCTTGATGGCCTTGATCCAGCGCCGGCCGAACTCTCCGGCGAAGAACTGCCCGTCGTAGGACTCGGGGAACTTCACGGGCGAGTCGAGGTCGGCGTCGTAGTGGTAGACGGGTCCGCCCATCGGTGACTCGGATCCGGTGCCGAACTCGGGTACGGATCCGCCGTCGTAGGGAATCCAGGCGGGCTGGGCGGGCGGGAGGTCGACGAGACCGGTGTTGTGCGGAGAGGTGTTCTTCGGGGCGGCGCAGTCGAAGGACGCGCCGGACGTCTTCGTCGCGAAGTCGTAGTCGACGTACGCGTCGTTGTTCCCGGTGCAGAACGGCCAGCCGAAGTTGCCCGGCTCGGTCACCCGGGCGAACTCGACCTGGCCCGACGGGCCCCGCTTGGGATCGGCCGCGCCCGCGTCGGGCCCGTAGTCGCCGACGTAGAGGATGCCGGTGGCCTTGTCGACGGAGAACCGGAACGGGTTGCGGAAGCCCATCGCGTAGATCTCGGGTCGGGTCTTGTCCGTACCGGGTGCGAAGAGGTTTCCGTCGGGGATGGTGTACGAGCCGTCGTCGGCGACCTTGATCCGGAGGATCTTGCCGCGCAGGTCGTTGGTGTTGCCCGCGCTGCGCCGGGCGTCGAACGCCGGGTTGCGGTCGGGGCGCTGGTCGATCGGGGTGTAGCCGTCGGAGGCGAACGGGTTGGTGTCGTCACCGGTCGACAGGTACAGGTTGCCCTGGGCGTCGAAGTCGATGTCGCCGCCGACGTGGCAGCACATGCCGCGCGAGGTCGGGATGTCGAGGATCTTCTTCTCGCTGGCGTTGTCGAGAGTGCCGTCGTCCTTCAGGACGAAGCGCGACAGGCGGTTCACGCCGTCGAACTTGGCGAAGTCGGCGGCCGTGCCGTTCTCGGGGGCGTCTCCGGACGGGGTGTCCAGCGGGGGCGCGTAGTAGAGGTAGATGGCCCGGTTCCTACTGAAGTCGGGGTCGATGGCGACGCCCTGGAGCCCCTCCTCGTCGTGCGAGTACACGGGGACGGACCCCACCACGCGGGTGTTCCCACCGCTGTCGGTGAGACGCAGCTCGCCGGTGCGCGAGGTGTGCAGCACGCTGCGGTCGGGAAGGACGGCGAGGGTCATGGGCTCGCCGGTCTCGGCTGCGCCCTTGGCGAGGGTGACCTGCTGGAATTCCTCCGCCGCCGCGTCGGTGGCGGCCGGCGAGGACGGTCCCGTCGCGGCCGCTCCGGGCGAGGCGCCCAGAGCGAGGGTCGCCGCCGCGAGCAGGCCGCTGGTGAGCAGCGCGAGGGATGTGCGGGCGCGGAGCCGCGTTCGGTTCCTGCTTCTGGCTCTTGTTCTGTGCACGTGTGTCCTCCGGAGAGTGCCGGTTGTACGGGGCGGGTGCTGCCGTGCCGTTCTGCGCGGGGACTGCCGCGCAGGTCATATGGGGCCGAGGGGCGCCTGTGACCCAGGTCATGTCATGTACACGTTGTGGACGGTAGACCTGTTCGTCCGGGACGGAAAGCCCTTGCGCAACGGTCGTGTCGAACTTTTTCCTGCGCCAGGACAAAGTGGGATGAGGGCAGGACTGAGCACGGGGCGGCCGCGAGCTCCCGCTCCCGGCCCACCCCTCCCGAACCGGCGCTCGGCCGGATTCGGACTCCTGCGACGACGGCGCAGGAGCCGGGCGCGGGGGCAGCACCCCCGGACGGACCCCTCAGTTCCCACCCCCGAACGCCGCGTCGAAGGACGCCGACGGCGGCTCGAAGTCGTACCGCTTCAGCGTGGCAAGCGCTTCCGGCGCGCCCGCCAGCCGGTCCATGCCCGCGTCCTCCCACTCCACGGACACCGGCCCCTCGTACGCGATGGACCGGAGCATCCGGAAGACGTCCTCCCAGGGCACGTCGCCGTGTCCGGCGGAGACGAAGTCCCAGCCGCGCCTCGGGTCGCCCCACGGCAGGTGGGAACCGAGACGACCGTTCCGGCCGTCCAGGCGCCTGCGTGCCTCCTTGCAGTCCACGTGGTAGATCCGGTCCCGGAAGTCGTACAGGAAGTTGACCGGGTCGAGGTCCTGCCAGACGAAGTGGCTCGGGTCGAAGTTCAGCCCGAATGCCGCCCGGTGGCCGACGGCCTCCAGCGCGCGGTGCGTGGTCCAGTAGTCGTACGCGATCTCGCTCGGGTGGACCTCGTGGGCGAACCGCACGCCCTCCGCGTCGAAGACGTCCAGGATCGGGTTCCAGCGTTCGGCGAAGTCCTCGTAGCCCCGCTCGATCATGTGCGGCGGGACCGGCGGGAACATCGCGACCAGGTGCCAGATCGAGGATCCGGTGAATCCGATGACGGTGCGCACCCCGAAGGCGGCGGCCGCGCGGGCGGTGTTCTTGATCTCCTCGGCCGCCCGGCGACGTACCCCTTCGGGGTCGCCGTCGCCCCAGATCCGCGCGGGCAGTATCCCCTGGTGCCGTTCGTCGATCGGGTTGTCGCAGACGGCCTGGCCGACGAGGTGGTTGGAGATCGCCCAGCACTTCAGCCCGTACTTGTCGAGCAGCTGCCGCCGCCCGTCCAGATAGGCGGGGTCGGACAGCGCCTTGTCGACCTCGAAGTGGTCGCCCCAGCAGGCGAGTTCGAGCCCGTCGTAGCCGAAGTCCCGGGCGAGCCGGCAGACCTCCTCCAGCGGCAGGTCGGCCCACTGACCGGTGAAGAGTGTGAAGGGACGGGGCATGCGCGGGACCTCCTAGAGGACTACGGGGGTGTGTACGGAGTTCTTCTCGGCGCTCTCCTCCACCGCGGCGAGCACCCGTTGCACCTGCAGGCCGTCGGCGAACGACGGTGCGGGGGCGGTCCCTTCGGCGATCGTCCGCACGAGGTCACGGGCCTGGTGGACGAAGGTGTGCTCGTAACCGAGGGCGTGACCCGGCGGCCACCACGCCTCCAGGTAGGGGTGCTGGGGCTCGGTGACGAGGATGCGCCGGAACCCCGCCGTGGTGGCGGACTCGGTCTGGTCGTGGAAGGACAGCTCGTTGAGCCGTTCCAGATCGAAGGCGAGCGAGCCGCGCTCCCCGTTGATCTCCAGCCGCAGTGCGTTCTTCCGTCCGGCCGCCATCCGGGTCGCTTCGAACGAGGCCAGCGCCCCGGACGCGAGCCGGCCGGTGAACAGCGCCGCGTCGTCGACGGTCACCGCGCCCCGCGCGCCCCGGTCCGCGGCTCCGGAGAGCCCGGCCGAGGGCCCGGCGAGCACCGGCCGTTCACGCACGAACGTCTCGCTGATCGCGGACACCCCGACCAGCGGCTCCCCCGCCAGGAACTGGGCGAGGTCCACGATGTGCGCCCCCAGGTCGCCGAGCGCTCCCGAGCCCGCGTGTTCCCGCTTCAGCCGCCAGGTGAGCGGTGATTCGGGATCGACGAGCCAGTCCTGGAGATAGGTGGCGCGGACATGTCGCAGGGTGCCGATCCGGCCGTCGGCGATCAGCTGCCTGGCGTAGGTGATCGCGGGCACCCTGCGGTAGTTGAAGCCCACCATCGCGACCTGGCCGCGGACCGCCGCGCGCTCCGCGGCCTCGACCATGGCCTCGGCCTCGGCGACCGTGTTGGCGAGCGGCTTCTCGCACAGCACGTGCTTGCCGGCCTCCAGGGCGGCGATGGCGATCTCGGCATGGCTGTCGCCGGGGGTGCAGATGTCGACGAGCTGTACGTCCTCCCGGTCGATCAGGGCCCGCCAGTCGGTCTCCGCCGCCGCCCAGCCATGGCGGGCCGCGGCCGCGTCGACCGCTGCCCGGTCGCGTCCGCAGATCGCGGCGAGAACCGGTTTCACGGGCAGTTCGAAGACGTGTCCCGCGGTGCGCCAGCCCTGTGAGTGGGCGGCGCCCATGAACGCGTATCCGACCATGCCTACTCCGAGCACCGGCATACTCGTCGTCGGCCGGTCCGTCGGCGGCGCTGCGGCCTCCTGATCCGTATCTTCCCTACGGGCCATCCGGGCTTCCTCCTCGTCGGTCGTTCGATGGGGGCGGCAGGAGGGTCAGCACCCTCCCGCGGGGCGGATCAGCTGAAGCCCGTCGGCAGGTACTGGTCGATGTTCTCCTTGGTGACCACGGCCGAGTAGAGGGTGAGATTGGTCGGGATCTCCAGCTCGGCCAGGCCGCCGAGGCCCTTGCCCTGCCCGAGGGCGCGGGCCAGGTCGATGGCGGACGCGGCCATCGTCGGCGGGTAGAGGACAGTGGCCTTCAGCACACTGTTGTCGGCCTTGATGGCGTCCATCGCGGACTTGGCCCCGGCGCCGCCGACCATCAGGAACTCGTCGCGGCCCGCCTGCTGGATGGCGCGCAGCGCGCCCACACCCTGGTCGTCGTCGTGGTTCCACAGGGCATCGAACTTCTTCTGCGCCTGCAGCAGCTGGGCCATCTTGGCCTGGCCCGACTCGACGGTGAAGTCGGCGGCCTGACGTGCCACCAGTTCGACGTTGGGGTAGTTCTTCAACGCGTCGGCGAAGCCCTGGCTGCGCTGCTTGGTGAGCTCCAGGTTGTCGATGCCGGCCAGCTCGACGACCTTGGCGTCCGCCGTGTCCTTGAGCTGCTCGCCGATGTACGTACCGGCGTTGAGACCCATGCCGTAGTTGTCGCCGCCGACCCAGCAGCGGTAGGCCTGCGGGGAAGCGAAGATCCGGTCCAGATTGATGACGGGGATGCCGGCCCGCATGGCCTCCAGGCCGACCTGGGTCAGTGCCTTGCCGTCGGCGGGAAGGATGACGAGGACGTCGACCTTCTTGTTGATGAGGGTCTTGACCTGGCCGATCTGGGCGGCGGTGTCATTGGAGCCCTCGGTGGTCTCCAGTGTCACCTCGGAGTACTTCGCCGCCCGCGACTTGGCGTTCTCGTTGATGGCGTTGAGCCAGCCGTGGTCGGCCTGCGGGCCGGCGAAGCCGATGGTGATGGGCTTGCCGGGCTTGTCGTCGGCGGCGGGCTGATTGCTCTGCGCGGTCTCCGACTTCTTGGGCTCGTTGCTGGTGCAGGCGGTGAGCAGGGCGCCCGCGGAGACGGCCGCGGAGCCGAAGAGCAGTCGTCTGCGGCTGGTTTCTGGCATGGCTGTCAAACCCTTCATCCGATGCGTGACATGTCACAGGTGGCGTTCGGGGCGGTGGGTGGGTGGTGGGTGGGGCGGAGTGACGGGAAGCGGTGTGGGCCGGGTCGGTCCGGTCCTGATCCGCCGGGTCTCAGGTCTCCCCGTGCGCGGAGGTGCGGCGCTGGACGAGGACGGCGGCGACGATGATCGCGCCCTTGGCGATCTGCTGCACATCGCTCTGCAGATTGTTGAGCGCGAAGATGTTGGTGATGGTGGTGAAGACGAGGACGCCGAGTACGGAGCCGACGATCGTGCCGCGCCCACCGCTGAGCAGGGTCCCGCCGATGATCGCGGCGGCGATGGCGTCGAGCTCGTACAGATTGCCGTTGGTGTTCTGCCCCGAGCCGGACAGGACGATCAGCATGAACGCCGCGATGCCGCAGCACAGCCCGGAGAGCAGATAGAGGTAGAGCCGCTGCCGCCGTACGTCGATGCCGGCCAGCCTGGCCGCTTCCGCATTGCCGCCGACCGCGACCGTACGCCGTCCGAAGGTCGTGCGGTTCAGCACCAGCCAGCCGATGACGGTCACCGCGGCGAACATCATGACCAGGGGCGGGATGCCGAGGACGTAGGAGTCGGGCAGACCCAGGTCCAGTACCGACTGGACGGTGACGATCTGGGTCTTGCCGTCGGTGATCTGGAGGGCGAGCCCCCGGGCCGAGGCGAGCATGGCCAGCGTCGCGATGAACGGCACCATCCGGCCGTACGCGATGAGCAGTCCGTTCACCAGTCCGGCACCGAGTCCGACGATCACCGCGGTGAACAGGATTCCGGCGAAACCGTACTCCTGGGTGGCGAGCGTGGTCGCCCAGACGGAGGCGAGCGCGACCATCGCACCCACCGACAGGTCGATGCCGCCGCTGGTGATGACGAAGGTCATGCCGACGGTGACGACGCCGATGACGGAGGACTGGGTGAGGATCAGCTGGAGGTTTCCGGTGTCCAGGAACGCGTCGGGCTCGGTGAATCCGCCGACGACGATCAGTGCGGCGAGGACGCCGGCGAGGGAGACGTTGCGCACGTCCACGCGACCCATCAGCGAACGCCAGGTGCCGCCGACCGGCGGGTCATCTACGGGGGCGGACGGTTCAGCAGCCGGTCCGCTCGGGTGCAGCTTGCTCGGCACGAATAACTCCCGTCAAGTGATGATAATTTGTCCACCTGCCTTGAGGCAGCGGTCAGGGCTTGGCCGTCATGAGGCCGCCATGCGGCTGAGTGAGAAGCCCTCTCATTCCAGAGAGGGAGGAGTCACCACTAGGTCGAGTACGCGGTACTCGTCAATGCTGTGCGAGGGACCGGAATGCACAACCCGGCCCTCGCAAAGCACTACCACTCGGTCGGCCAGCCCCAGAACTTCCGGGATCTCGCTGGAGACGAGCAGGACGGCGAGGCCTTCGTCGGCCAGCCGTCGGATCACGGCGTAGAGCTCGGCGCGGGCGCCGACATCGACACCGCGGGTCGGTTCGTCCAGCAGCAGGACCCGGCAGCCCCGCAGCAGCCAGCGGGCCAGGACAGCCTTCTGCTGGTTGCCGCCGGAGAGCGTGCGGACGGGGGTGTCCGGGTTGTCGGGGCGCAACGAGAGTTCGCGGGTGGCGGCGCGCGCCGCCCGGCGCTCGGCCCCGCGGTCCATCCAGCCGGCGCGGGAGAAGCGCGACATCGAGGAGACGGAGACGTTACGGGTGACGGATTCGAGCATCAGCAGGGCTTGCGCCTTGCGTTCCTCGGGGGCGAGTCCGATCCCGGCGGCGACGGCCGCGCGTACGCTGCCGGGCCTGAGCGGTGTGCCGGCTACGGTGACATGTCCGGCGCTCGGCCTGCGGGCGCCGTAGACCGTCTCCAGGATCTCGGAGCGCCCCGATCCGACGAGTCCGGCCAGGCCGACGATCTCACCGGGCCGGAGTTCCAGGTCCACCGGGTCGAATTCCCCCTTCCTGGTCAGCCCCACGACTTTCAGTACCGGCTCCGTCGCCGCCGCTGCCGCGCTGTCCTTGGTGCGCGGCGGGAAGACGTACTCGACATTGCGACCGGTCATCATCGCAACGATGTCGCGCGTGGGTGTGGACTTGGCGGGCAGCCCCACGGCGACGGCGCGGCCGTCCTTGAGCACGGTCACCCGGTCGCCGATCCTGCGGATCTCCTCCAGGCGGTGCGAGATGTACACGACGGCCACCCCGTCGGCCGTGAGGGAGGTGACGATACGGAAGAGGTTGTCGACCTCGTCGGGGTCGAGTGCGGCGGACGGCTCGTCCATCACGATGAGCCGGACGTCGTGGGAGAGCGCCCGCGCCATGGAGACGATCTGCTGTTGCGCGGCGGACAGCTCACCGACGGCCCTGGCAGGGTCGATCTCCGGATGACCGAGACGTCTCAGCAGCGCGGCCGCCGCCGTGCGGCCCTCCCGGGTGCGGACGACGAAGCGGGCGGTGGTGGGTTCATGGCCGAGGAAGACGTTCTCGGCGACCGACAGGCCCTCGACCAGGTCGAGTTCCTGGTAGATGGTGGCGATGCCCAGGCGCATCGCGGCCATGGGCGATTTGAGCACGGCCGGTGCGCCGTGCCAGGTGATCTCGCCGCCGTCGGGCTGGTGGGCCCCGGCGAGCACCTTGATGAGAGTGGACTTGCCGGCGCCGTTCTGCCCGAGGAGACAGTGGACTTCGCCGGCCTGGACCTCCAGGTCCACGCCGTCGAGGGCGCGCACTCCGGGGAACGACTTGGTGATGCCGGACATGGTGAGCAGGGGTGGTTCTGGTGCCATGACGAATCCCCTCGGCGAGTGGGTCTCCCCTGCTCGAGCGCAGCCGAGAGCGTGGGGAAGGCCGGTGAGCGGGCAGGGCGGTACCAGGTGCGGTGGTGCGGGTGTTGTCGGTGTGCGGATGCTTGCGCGGGTGCGCTGGTGTGCGTGTTTCCGGTGTGCGAGTGCGTGCTTGCCGGGTGTGGTGGTGGGGCTGCCCAGGTGCTGCCGGCCCGGAGTCAGGCCGGTGAGAACAGGTGGTCGCTGATGAGCCGGGCGGCGCCGATCACTCCGGCGGCCGGTCCCAACTCGCCCAGAACGATGGGGAGATTGCCGGTGGCCAGCGGCAACGACTGCCGGTAGACCTGGGTCCGGACGCTGGCGAGGAGTGTGTGCCCGAGGCCGGTGACACCTCCGCCGATCACGACCAGGCCGGGATTGAAGAAGCTGACGAGTCCCGCGATGACCTGACCGACCCGGTTGCCGCCCTCGCGGATCAGGTCGAGCGAGGTGGCGTCACCGGCCGCCGCGGCGGCTGCCACATCGGCGGCGGTGAGCTTTCCGGACGTCTCCAGCCGGGCCGCGAGTTCCGCCGACTGCCCGGCACGCGCCGCGTCCTCGGCGTCACGGGCGAGCGCGGCACCGCTGAAATGGGCTTCCAGGCAGCCCCGGTTGCCGCAGGCGCAGGCGCGTCCTTCGGGTTCGACCTGGATGTGGCCGATGTCCCCGGCGCTGCCCGTCGTACCGCGGTGGACCTCGCCGCTCACGACGATGCCGCAGCCGATGCCCGTGCCGATCTTGACGCAGAGGAAGTCGCCCACGGAACGTGCGACGCCCGCGTGCTGCTCCCCCATCGCCATCAGGTTCACATCGTTGTCGACCATGACGGGGCAGCCCAGTTCCTGGCTGAGCGCCTCGCGGACCGGGAAGCCGTCCCAGCCGGGCATGATCGGCGGCGCGACCGGTACGCCTTCGGGGAAGCGGACCGGGCCGGGCACGCCGATGCCCGCGCCGTCGAAGCCCTCGGCGAGTCCGGAGGCACGCAGCTTGGCGGCCATCGCCAGCACCTGCTCGAAGACGGCGACGGGGCCTTCGCGTACGTCCATGGGGTGGTTGAGGTGACCCAGGACCTCCAACTCGGCGTTGGTGACAGCCACATCGACGGATGTGGCACCGATGTCGACGCCGAGGAAGCGCAGTTGCGGAGCGAGCCGGATGTTGTGCGAGCGACGCCCGCCGCGGGATGCGGCGAGCCCGTCGGCCACGACAAGTCCGGTCTCCAGCAGCCGGTCGACCTCGACGGCGAGCTTGGAGCGGGAGAGATCCACCTGATCCCCCAGCTGTGCCCGTGAGTTGGGCCCGCCGTCGCGCAACAGCCGGAGCAGTCGCGCCTGATGCGCATTCGCGGGTCGTGCCGTCATACGTCTCACGCGCCCCTCCCCGCCACATCGGCCTGTCCGTCGGGCTTTCGAGGGGAACGTAGCAGCGGTTGCCGGGAGTGGGAAGAAGTTGCGCAGGAATCCGCTACAACTTTCTCCACACCGAGGACAAAGCCGTTCGACTGAATCACGGGCCCGATGCCGTCGCGGGCTCCCGACCGGCGGCGCGTGCGGGTCGGGGGTCAGCGCTGTCGGTACGGGCCGTCCAGGGCCGCCCACTGGAGCAACATGATGGTCTTGGCATCGGCGATGGCACCGCTGCGGACCATGGAGAGGGCCTCGTCGAAGGGGAGTTCCACCGTTTCGATGTCCTCGCCCTCGGCCGCGACCCCGTGCCCGTACCCGCCGGCGGTGTCGGCCGTCGAACGGTAGGGGGCGGCGAAGAAGTGCAGGCGTTCGGTGACCGAGCCGGGGCTCATATAGACGTCGAAGACGTGCTCGGGAGTGCCGACGAGGTGTCCGGTCTCCTCGGCCGCTTCCCTGCGGATGGCTTCCTCCGGGCTGTCGCCGTCGAGCAGCCCGGCGGCGGTCTCGATCAGCATCCCGTCGTGGTGCCCGTTGACGTAGGCGGGCAGCCGGAACTGACGGGTCAGCAGAACGGTGCGACGACCGGGGTGGTAGAGCAGAATCGTGGCTCCGTCGCCCCGGTCGTATGTCTCGCGCTGTTCCCGGCTCCAATGGCCGTCGCTGTGCTGATAGTCGAAGGTCGTCCTGCGCAGCACATACCAGTCGCAGGACAGCACCTCCACATCACTGATGCGCACCCGCGGATTGCCGGTCAGGTCGCGGCCATGCCGGTCCAGACCGGTGCGTCCGCGGCGGTCGGGGGTGTCCAGGCCTGCGGTCATGATGTGCACTCCTCGTGGTGGATCCGGCGCTCAGGCCAGGACGGTGCGCACGCCCGCATCGCGCAGGGCGGACAGCGTCAGCGGGCCATTGGGGTGGGTGGCGGCGTCCTGGGCCGCACTGTCGGTGACGAACACGTCCACCGCCCCCACGGCGGCGACCTGACTGAACGCGCGCACGCCGAGTTTGGTCGCGTCGGCGACGGCGACGGTCCGGTCCGACTGCGCGAGCGCGGCCTGCTTGACGGCCGCGTCGTCCAGCGAGAACTCCGACCAGCCGTACTCGGCGTGCACCCCGCCGATGGACAGTACGAAGCAGTCGAAGGCCAGCGCCTCGATGGCACGCAGGGCCAGCGGCCCGACCAGCGACTGTTCACCGGGGCGGGACCGGCCGCCGATGATCAACAGCTCGATCCCGGGCCGGTCCGCCAGGCGGACCGCGGCCTGAAGACTGACCACCGCCACCGTCAGGGGAGCCCGTTCGGCCAGGTGCTCGGCGACGTGCACGGTGGTGGTGCCCGCATCGAGAAGCACCCGCGATCCCGGCTCCACCATCGCGGCCACGGCCGCACCGAGCCGGTCCTTCGTCGCGGCCTGCCACGGCTCACGGGCGGAGAAGCCCGCGCCCTCCTCCCGCGCACGCGTGGCGACCGCACCGCCGTACACCCTGCGCACCAGTCCCTGCCGCTCCAGCGCGCCGAGATCACGGCGGACGGTCATTTCGGAGACCCCCAGGCGATGGGAGAGCTCCGACACGGAAACCCGGTCGGAGCCCTGCACCAATCGCAGGGTCAGGTCCAGACGATTGGCGACACCCATGCCTCATTTCTAACACATCGATGTTCGATCGAACACTTGAGTGTGAGAATGACCCGACGGCGCGGCGCAATTACTTATCGTTTACGGTCCACCGAGCACAACGCCCCTCAGGGGCAGCGGATGACCTGACCCGCGTACGAGAGATTCCCGCCGAAGCCGAACAGCAGCACCGGCGCACCACTGTGCACCTCGCCGCGCTCGACCAGCTTGGACAGGGCCATCGGGATCGAGGCCGCGGACGTATTGCCGGAGTCCACGACATCCCGGGCAATGACCGCGTTGACCGCGCCGATCTTCCTGGCGACCGGCTCGATGATCCTCAGGTTGGCCTGGTGCAGCACCACCGCGGCCAGATCCTCGGGGGCGACACCGGCCTTCTCGCACACCTTGCGGGCGATCGGCGGCAACTGCGTGGTGGCCCAGCGGTACACGGACTGTCCCTCCTGCGCGAATCGCGAGGGCGTCCCTTCGATCCGCACCGCGTTCCCCATCTCCGGCACCGAACCCCACAGAACAGGTCCGATCCCGGGCAGGTCCCCACCGCCCGGGTCCGCGACGACGACCGCCGCGCCGGCCCCGTCACCGAGCAGCACACAGGTGCTGCGATCGGTCCAGTCGGCGATGTCCGCCATCTTGTCGGCGCCGATGACGAGGACGCGGTCGGCCGCGCCCGCCCGGATCGCATGGTCGGCGGTGGCGAGGGCGTGGGTGAACCCGGAGCAGACCACATTGATGTCCATCACCGCGGGGGATCCCATACCGAGGCGGGCGGCGACCCGCGCCGACATGCTCGGCGAACGGTCGATCGCGGTGGAGGTGGCGACGAGAACCAGATCGACCTCGGCGGGCTGCAGCCCCGCCGAGGCGAGCGCCTTGGCCCCCGCGTGCGCGGCCATCTCGTCCACCGGCTCGTCAGGACCTCCGACGTGTCGGGTCTTGATGCCGACGCGGCTGGTGATCCACTCGTCACTGGTGTCGACCATGGCCGCCAGATCGTCGTTGGTGAGCACCCGGGCGGGCTGATAGTGGCCGAGCGCCACGACACGCGAGCCGGTCATGTACAGGATCTCCTCGCTACATAGGGCAGGAACCATCCAGTCTTGGTCGCTACCGCCCGGTACAGGGGCACGTGATCCCACAGGAATCACCGCCGCTCATTGGAGGCTTGGCATGAAAGCATTCTGTAGACAATTCTGGCGACTTGGGATCGTGCGCTGCCCCCACCGCCTGGTCCCGGACCCGGGCCACCACGGTCGGCGCGTACTGCGGCGTCGGCTGCAATGTCACACTCCACGTGCGGGACAATGAGCTCGCCGAGCTCACCTCACCGCACGACAATCAGGGGTGACCCGCGGCAACCTCTGCATCCAGGGCCGTTTCGGCTTCCGATACCACGTACAGAATCGGGTTCACCGCTATGGGACGGGTCACCGAGCGTCGACGCACCATTCGCATCCGGGACGGGAAGGTCTCGACGCGCCCCGACACCCTCGTCGCCGAGGAACCCCTGGAGATCCGCCTGAACGGCAAGCCGCTCGCCATCACGATGCGGACGCCGGGCGACGACTTCGCACTGGCGGCGGGCTTCCTGGTGAGCGAGGGCGTGATCGGCGACGGATCCGAGGTGCAGCAGATCGTCTACTGCGCCGGGGCCACGGCGGACGGCGTCAACACGTACAACGTGGTGGATGTGAGACTCGCCCCCGGTGTCGCGATCCCCGACATCACGCTCGAACGCAATGTGTACACCACGTCGTCCTGCGGGCTGTGCGGCAAGGCGAGCCTCGACGCGGTGCGCACCACGACCCGGCATCCCATCGCCGACACTCCCCCGGTCCGGGTGGAGCCCGCCCTGCTCGCCGCCCTCCCCGACCGGCTGCGCGCCGCCCAGCGGGTCTTCGACCGGACGGGGGGTCTGCACGCGGCGGCGTTGTTCTCCGAGACGGGTGAGCTGCTCGACGTCCGGGAGGACGTCGGCCGGCACAACGCGGTCGACAAGCTGGTGGGCCGCGCCCTGACGGACGGTCGGCTGCCGCTGTCCCGCACGATTCTGCTGGTGTCGGGACGGGCCTCTTTCGAGCTGGCCCAGAAGGCGGTGATGGCCGGGATCCCCGTGCTCGCGGCGGTCTCGGCACCGTCGTCCCTCGCCGTCGACCTGGCGGCCGAGACCGGACTGACCCTGGTCGGTTTTCTGCGGGGTCCTTCCATGAACGTGTACGCGGGCGAGGAGCGCGTCGCCCTGGAGACGACGGCCGGCCGGGGCTGAGGCTCCCCGCCCGTCCGCACGGATCCGGGTGCCGGCCGGCGCAGAGCACTCCCCGCGCCGGCCGGGCCCGTCCCGTGGCGTGCACATCCGCGACGGGGACCGGACGCGTCCCCGGGGCGGTTTCAGCCCATCGCCGCGGACTCCTCCGTCGCCGGACCACTCGTCCGCGCCGCCCTGCCCGGGTTCTCCTCCAGCGGATCGCGCGAGCGGCGCTTGGCGATCACCGCGCACACCATGAGCTGCATCTGATGGAAGAGCATCAGCGGCAGCACGGCGAGGGACGCCTGCGCCCCGAACAGGACGCTGGCCATCGGGAGCCCGGAGGCCAGGCTCTTCTTCGAACCGGCGAACTGGATGGCGATCCGGTCCTCCCGGTCGAAGCCGAGCCGCTTCGCCCCGTACCAGGTCAGGATGAGCATCAACGCGAGCAGCACCGCCTCGGCAGCGAGCAGCGCCCCGAGCCGGGCCGGGGTGACCTGGTGCCAGATGCCCGCGACCATGCCCTCGCTGAACGCCGTGTAGACGACGAGCAGGATCGAGCCCCGGTCGACACGGCCGAGGACTTTCTTGTGACGGGTGAGGAAGCCACCGATCCAGCGGCGCAGCAACTGCCCCGCGACGAACGGCAGCAGCAGTTGCACCCCGATCTTCAACAGCGCGTCCGCCGAGAATCCGCCGCCGCTGTTGCCGAGCAGCGCGGCCGCGAGCAGCGGAGTGAGGAAGATTCCGGCGATCGAGGAGAAGGAGCCCGCACAGATCGCCGCCGGCACATTGCCACGGGCGATCGAGGTGAAGGCGATCGAGGACTGGATGGTCGAGGGAACGAGGCAGAGAAAGAGGAAGCCGCTGTGGAGCTGCGGCGTCAGGACGTACGGCACCAGCCCCCTGCCCGCCAGGCCGAGGAGCGGAAATGCCACGAAGGTGCAGACCAGGACGGTGAGATGGAGCCGCCAGTGCTTGAGGCCGTCGAGCGCCTCGGCGGTGGAGAGGCGGGCGCCGTACAGGAAGAAGAGAAGAGCGACCGCTCCGGTCGAGGCGCCGCCCGCCACATCCGCGGCGGTCCCCGACGCGGGCAGAGCCGCGGCGAGCACGACCGTGCCGATCAGCGCCAGGATGTACGGGTCGATCGGCAGCCAGGTCGGCAGCTTCAAGGTGCGGCGGCTCATGTGCTCCACAGGTTCTGTCTGGTTCCGGTCGTGCCCTGCCCATCCTGCTCTCGAGCGAGGCGATCGGGAATCCCGCACACCGCTCTCACTGTCATCACGGTTCGCGATAGCCTGGCCTCATGTACGACCCCGCGCAGCTGCGCACCTTTCTCGCCGTGGCCCAGACGCTGAGTTTCACGCAGGCCGCCCGCCGGCTCGGGGTACGGCAGTCCACGGTGAGCCAGCATGTGCGGCGACTGGAGGACGCGGCGGGGCGCCAGCTGTTCACCCGGGACACGCACCGGGTCGATCTCACGCCGGACGGCGAGGCGATGCTCGGTTTCGCCCGGACGATACTTGAAGCCCATGAGCGGGCCGCGGCTTTCTTCACCGGCACCCGGCTGCGCGGGCGGCTGCGGTTCGGGGCCTCCGAGGACTTCGTGCTGACCCGGCTGCCGGAGATCCTGGAGTCGTTCCGCCGCGACCATCCGGACGTCGAGCTGGAGCTGACGGTGGAGCTGTCCGGAACGCTGCACCAGCGACTGGCGGCGGGTCGGCTGGATCTCGTCCTCGCCAAGCGGCGCACCGGCGACACGCACGGAGAACTGGTCCGGCACGACGCGCTGACCTGGATCGGCGCGCCCCGGCTGCGGATCGACCCGGACCGTCCGGTTCCGCTGGTGCTCTTCCCGCCGCCGGGCATCACTCGGGCCCGTGCCCTGGAAGTGCTGGAGGAGCACGGCCGGCCCTGGCGGATCGCCTGTACGAGCACCAGTCTCAGTGGACTGATCGCGGCGGCCCGCGCGGGGCTCGGCGTGATGGCTCACAGCCGGGGGCTGATCCCGCCGGGCCTGGCGCCGGTGCCGGCCAGAGCGGGGCTGCCGGACCTCGGCGACGTGGACTTCGTCCTGCTGCACGGCCGCCGCCGGGACGGCGCCCAGGAGGCCGCGGACGCCCTGGCGGCGGCGATCCTGGCGGGCGGCGACCGGCTGATCCGAGATGTCGGCACGATCGGTTCGCTCAGCGGCCGGGTCGATGCATGACCGTACGCCGCTACGGGGAGAGCGGACGGTCGCGGTGGCGAGGCCGGGCCGGCGCGGCGCGGGTCGGCCTCGCCCCATCCGCGGACCAATGCCCCCGTATCCACCCGGAACGGGAGTGACCGCGACGTACAGATTCGGTGGAGATTCCGCCTTCGGCCGCTTACTCCGTGGTCTCAGCCACGCCCGAGCCTTGCCCATCTGGCCGGATTTCGGTGGCTGACCTGTGCATATGCCACGTTGTCCGCCGGTTCGGGCCCCTCCCGCCGCGCCGTCCTGTGGGGTAGCGTCACGGCGCTGTGCGGAGCGCCACAAGGAGCAGGTCATTGCGCGAGTTCACTGTCCCACCCATGGCGGCCGCGCCCCTCGTGGGCGGGTTGGCCGATGTGGTGTTCGACTACGCCGAGGAGGATCCGCACCGGGTCGCGCTCGGCCGGAAGGACGAGAACGGCCGCTGGCGGGATGTCGCTGCGGCGACGTTCCGCGACGAGGTGTTGGCGCTCGCCAAGGGGCTGATCGCGCACGGCGTCAGGTTCGGCGACCGGGTGGCCCTGATGTCGCGTACGCGCTACGAGTGGACGCTCTTCGACTTCGCCCTGTGGACAATCGGGGCCCAGTCCGTACCGGTCTACCCGACCTCCTCGGCCGAGCAGGTCTTCTGGATGCTGCACGACGCCGACGTGTCCGCCGTCATGGTCGAGCACGAGGACCACGCCATGACGATCGCCTCGGTGATCGACCGGCTGCCCCGGCTGCAGCGGCTCTGGCAGCTCGACGCGGACGCGGTGACCGAGCTCGTCGGCGCGGGTGCCCGTGTCGAGGACGAGGTGGTGCACCGGCACCGGCGCGCGGTGACGCCCGAGTCGGTGGCGACCATCATCTACACCTCGGGGACGACCGGACGCCCCAAGGGCTGTGTGATCACGCACGCCAATTTCATGTTCGAGACGGACACCATGGCATCCCGCTGGCAGTCGGTCTTCCGCTCCAGGCCGGGTGACGAGGCCGCCACGCTGCTCTTTCTGCCCCTGGCGCATGTCTTCGGCCGCATGGTCGAGGTCGCCGCCGTGCGCGGCCGCGTGAAGCTGGGCCATCAGCCGGAGCTGTCGGCGAAGGCCCTGATGCCGGACCTGGTGTCGTTCCGGCCGACGTTCATCCTGGCGGTGCCGTACATCTTCGAGAAGGTCTTCAACGCGGCCCGGCGCAAGGCGGAGGCCGAGGGGCGCGCCGGGCCGTTCGACAAGGCCGTGGACATCGCGGTGAAGTATGCCGAAGCGATGGAGGAACGGGCGTTCGGGGCGAGTCCCGGGCCGTCCGCCGGACTGCGGGTGCAGCACCAGCTCTTCGACAAGATCGTGTACAAGAAGGTGCGCGAGGCGATGGGCGGCCGGATCCGGCACGCCATGTCCGGCGGTTCGGGGATGGAGCGGCGGCTCGGGCTGTTCTTCGAGGGCGCGGGCGTCACGGTGTACGAGGGGTACGGGCTGACCGAGTCGACCGCGGCGGCCACCGCCAATCCGCCGGAACGCACGCGGTACGGCACGGTCGGGCAGCCGATCCCCGGCACCACGGTGCACATCGCCGAGGACGGCGAGGTGTGGGTGCACGGCGCCAATGTGTTCGCGGGCTATCTCGGGGCGCCGGAGGCCACCGACGCGGTCCTGCGCGACGGCTGGCTGGCCACCGGGGACCTGGGGGCGCTCGACGAGGAGGGCTATCTGACGATCACCGGCCGGAAGAAGGAGATCCTGGTGACGTCGGGCGGCAAGAGCGTGTCACCGGCCGGTCTGGAGGAGCGGGTACGGGCACATCCGCTGGTCGCTCAGTGCATCGTCGTCGGCAACGACCGGCCGTACATCGCGGCACTGGTCACGGTGGACCAGGAGGCGGTGGACCACTGGCTCGCGATGCAGGGGCGGGCGCCGATGAGGACGGAGGAGCTGGTGCGGGATCCGGACCTGGAGATGGAGGTACGGCGGGCGGTGGTGGCCGCCAACACGGCCGTCTCGCAGGCCGAGTCGATCCGTACGTTCCGGATCCTGGCGCATCCGTTCAGCGAGGAGCACGGTCTGCTCACCCCGTCCCTGAAGCTGAAGCGCAAGGCGATCGAGACGGCGTACGCGGTGGAGGTCGACGCGCTGTACCGCTGAGGCACGGCCGCGCCCCAGCGGTACAGCACGGGTTACGTGATCGAGATGCGGAACAGCTTGTCCGAGCCGTCCGGCTGGTTCCCCTTGTTGTCGCAGTTGGTGGTGGAGAGCCAGAGCTGGTCCTGGCCGGGCACCTGGGTGACCGTGCGCAGTCGGCCGTAGGTACCGACGTAGTAGGCGCTCGGCGTGCCGAGGTTCTCGGTGTCACCGGTGATGGGCACCCGCCACAGCCTCTCGCCCTTCAGCGCGGCCATGTAGATGACGTTGCGGACGATGGCGATCCCGCTGGGCGAGGCTTCGGAGACGCTCCAGGTCTTCTTCGGGTTGGTCATTCCGGCGGTGGGGCAGCTGCCCTCGCAGACGGGCCAGCCGTAGTTGCTTCCCGGCTTGATGAGGTTGAGCTCGTCCTTCTTGCTGTCGCCGAACTCCGCCTCCCACAGGCGGCCGTTGCGGTCGAACGCGAGGCCCTGCGGGTTGCGGTGGCCGTAGCTGTAGACGTAGTTGCCGAACGGGTTGCCGGGAGCGGGCCTGCCGTCCGTGGTCATCCGCAGGATCTTGCCGTTCAGCGAGTTCTTGTCCTGGGCGAGGTCGGGGGTCTGGGCCTCGCCGGTCGAGGCGTACAGATAGCCGTCGGGGCCGAGGACGAGCCGTCCGCCGTTGTGGTATCTGCTCTTCTTGATCCCCTGGAGCAGGACCGTGTATCCGCCGAGCGAGGTGCCGTCGTACGTCATGCGGGCGACCCGGTTGCCCTCGGACGCGGTGTGCATGAAGTACACGTAGTGGTTCGTGGACCACTTGGGGTCGACGGCGACGCCGAGCAGGCCGCCTTCGCCGTCGGTCGTGACGGCCTGGGGCACGGTGCCGACCTGGGTCCTGGTGCCGCCGGGGGTGACCTTGAAGACCTTGAAGCTGTCCCGCTCGGTCACGAGCGCGGTCTTTCCGTCGGGCATCCAGTAAGTGCCCCAGGGGATGGACCAGCCGGTGGAGACGGTGGCGATGCCGGACGGTACGCCGCCGTCGGTGGCGCAAGCCGGGGTGGTGAAGGTGACGGTGTTGCCGGGCGGCGAGGTGTTGCCCGCCGCGTCCTTGGCGACGATGTCCAGGGCGTAGGGGCTGGCGCAGGCGAGCCCGGTGAGGGTGGTCGTGGTGGCAGGCGGGGTGCCGGACACGGTCTTGTAGACGGTGCTTTTGCTGCGGACCTCATAGGCGGTGACGGCCCTGTCGTCCGTCGAGGCGCCCCACTTCAGGACGACGCTGTTGGCGGTGAGGCCCGACGTGGACAGGGTGCCCGGCGCCGAGGGCGCGGTGGTGTCGGAGCTGGGCAGGGTGGTGCAGTCCACGATCGGACTGACCGACGACACATGGCCGGCCGCGTCACGCGCGAACACGGTGATGTCGTACGTGGTCCCGGCCGTGAGCCCGGTCAGGTTCTTCGTCGTGACGTTCCCGGCCGCCTCGGCGAGCTTGTTGCCGTGTTCGTAGATGTCGTACGCGGTGACGCCCACGTTGTCCGTCGCGGCGCCCCAGTTCAGCGTGAGGCTGTTCTCGGTGATCGCCGAGCAGCTGGGCTGCCCCGGTGCGGTGGGGGCCTCGGTGTCCGGCGGGGCGAGCGTGAAGTCGACGTAGTCGAGGTTGGGCAGCCCATCGGCCGTCGTGGACGTCAGCCGGATCTTGTTGCTGCCCGCCTTGACCGGGGTGGTCAGGGTGGAGGTGGCCCAGGTGTTCCAGTCGGTGGTGGCGCCGAAGGGGCGGGCGGCGGAGACGACCGTACCGCCGACTGCGACATCCGCGGCCCGGCCGGCCGTCGTCCCGTTGGAGTACCGGACGGCGATCCTTCCGGTCCCGGCGGAGGCGGCGGTGACGGTGAACTCCACGTAGCTTCCTGCGACGTTGTCGCCGTTGACGAAGCCGGTCCCGGAGTAGCCGGAGTGGTTGGACTCCACGGCTCCCCGCACGATCGTCGCGGACTCCGCCTCGTACCGGGTGGCTGCCGCGGAGGCGGATTGCGGGACCGCCTGCACCAGGGCGGTGCAGAGCAGCGCCACCACCGGCACGGCCGCCCTTGTGCGTAACGCGGTGAGCGTTCCGATCTGCATCTGAACCTCCGTCAGGGAACCCAGTAGTTGCCGGATGCGACGATCATCGACTGCAGTTGGACGCTTCCGCCGTAGTACAGCTGCGGGTCGATCGAGGTGGTGGCGAGCTTGTTCCAGAGAGCGTCGAGCCAGGCCTGGGAGCCGGAGTCGGTCAGCGCGGTCACGACGAACGGGGCGGTGAACGCCATGTCGTCGCCGCTGTCGAAGGAAGTGCCGTTGAGGTGGTATCCGGTGACGATCTTCTTCGGGTCGCCACCGGTCTTCGACTTGATCCAGGAGTTGAGCTTGCGTGCCGAGGTGAGCGACGCGGCGTCCCCGCTGGTGACGGCGTCGGTGCCGATGCGCCACGGGTCGCGGCAGGCGTTCCAGGAGTAGTCGCCGTCGTTGGGGCCTTCGAGCACCTCGCCGACGGCGGGCTTGGGCGTGCTGTTGGTGTTGACGACGAAGTCCGCCAACAAGCCTGTACTGCCAGCGTACTTGGACTGCTGACCGGTGATCAGATTCTGATGGGCCGTGCGCACGGTGTCCCAGGCACTGTCGCCCGTGGCCTTCTTGAAGGCGCGGAAGTGGTCGATCATCCAGTCCGAGGAGCGGGTCATCCAGTAGTGGGACTCACCGGAGTCCGACCAGTCACCGAGCAGCATGAGGTGGGTGGTCGGGTTGACCTCGCTCTTCTTGATGGCGTTGATGTGCTTGACGGCGAGATCCTTGTAGTTGTACGTGCCCGTTGAGCCCCACTGCCTGTCGGCGAGGAGCAGGCCGTAGGCGACGTCGAGGTCGCCGTCGGTCGCCGAGTCCGATCCGTCGACGCTCTTGCAGGAGGCGTCCTGTTCAGCGGCGAGGAGGTTGGCGTTGTTGACCGAGGGATGGGCGAGCATGTACTTCACCATGCCGTCGAAGACGGTCTTCGCCTCCGGGTCCGCCCCCGCCATCGTCGCGGTGACGACCATGCCGTAGCCCTGGGCCTCGGCGACGTAGGGGTGATCGGCGTCCGGCGAGATGACCTCGTACCAGCCGTTTCCGCAGTTCTTCCTGACGAACGCGGACTTCCAGGCGTTGTAGGTCTTGACCACGGCCTGGTCGAGCGTCGACTGCGAGCCCGACGGCTTCAGCGTCCCTGCCGCGTAGGGGAATTGATGGCTGCCGAAGGGCACCGCGGGGCCACCGGCGGCGGGGACCTCGATGTCCAGGTGGTCGAGGTTGGGGCCGCCGTTCGCGGTGGTCGTGGTGGCCCGGACGGTGTTGGCCCCGGCGACCGGCTGCGCGGGGACGGTCTTCGTCGCCCAGGTGTCCCAGGATCCCGTCGCGCCGAACGAGACCCCGGAGGCGACGACCGTACCGTTGACGCTGATGTCCATCGGCCGGTCGGTGGCGGTGCCGTTGGCATAGCGGATGGTCCCGCTCTCCGCCGCGTAACGGGCGGTCGCCGCGGCCGCGGGCGGCGCGGCGAGCAGGGGCAGCAGCAGCCCGGCGGCGGCGAGTGCGGTGGCGCCGATGGTCGGCGTGGTCGAAGTGATGCGCATCGGACCTCCTCAGCCCTTGTACTGGACGACGATCCTGGTGAAGTCGTACGGGGACTGGGACACCCCGCTGCAGGCGTCCGCGTCGCCGCCGGAGCCGCAGGCACGGTCCCGGTTGACGGACCAGAAGGCGAAGCGCGCGATGTGGTGCTGCTGCGCGTAGCCGAGGATCGTCCTGAAGTCGGTGGTGGTGACGGTCTCGTCCGACTCGTCGGTCTTCCCGTTCATCGAGGAGACCCCGATGTGCCGGTGGGCCGCGTCGTCGCTGTATCCGTAGGCGCTCTTGACGGCGGACTTCAGTCCGTCGAGTGCGCTCACCGTGGCCGCGCCCATGGTGCCGGTGTGCCCGCCGAAGTCGAACGGCATGACGACCCAGCCGTCGTTGTCCAGGCCTGCCGCGGCACCCCGCTTGATGAGGTCCTTGCCGTTGGCGTCGGGCCCGGTCGGGGTGGTCCCCATGGTCACGTACGTCACGATGCCCGGGTTCCTGGTCTTGACGATCTTCAGGGCGTCGACCACCCGCTGCCGCACGGTCGCCTTGGAGAACTCGGTGTCCTCGATGTCGATGTCCAGCGCCTTGAGACGGTAGGCGTCGATCACCTTCTGGTACGCCCCGGCCAGCGCGGAGGCGCTGGAGCATTTCTCGCCCAGCTTGTTGCCGCTCCAGCCGCCCGCCGACACGACGATGTCGCCACCGGCCGCCCGGATCGAGTCGATGGCGGCCTGGTCCGAGCCGCCGGTCAGCGCCCGGTCGCCGTCCCACTTCGGGTTGCAGGTGCCGTCCGAGAGGACGAAGGCGAGCGTGAACCACTTCACGCCCGTCGCCGCCATCACATCGGCCGGCTTCTGCGGGTTTCCCCAGCCCAGGTACTCGTACGGGGCCGCGGCCATCGCGCCGGGGCCGACGGCGGTCGCAGTGACGGTGGCGGCCGGGGAGCCGGCACCCGGAGCCCGGTCCGCCGTGGCCGCGGTGGCCTTCGGGACATGGGCGAGCAAAGGCAGAAACAGACAGCTGAGGCCCGCGAGGACGGCGACGGTACGACGTGGGGGTCGGTCAACGTGCACGGGTGCTCCCTTCCCGATCGACGTTAGGAAAGGTTCCTAACCATCAGTGCATGGGATTCCCTGGAGAACGATCTGTCAATGCTGCGCGTGGGCCCAAATATCAAAATCCGTACGTGAGTTCGCAGGATTTCGGACAGCTCGGGCACGAACCGACGATGTCGCGTCACGTCCGGGACGAGGCCGGGCCGCACCGAGCGGGGCCCGGACGCGGCGAGGCCGACGGACCGGGATCACCGTGGGCCGGACAGAGGGCGGCCACGGACACCGGCCCCGCGGGGAATGTCCGGCCCTCCGTGATCGTTGACCTTGAGAATGCCAACCGACGACGTAAGGATCGACCGCTCGTGAGCAAGGTCCCCTCCATCACCCTCAACAACGGCGTCGAAATGCCGCAGCTCGGTTACGGTGTCTGGCAGGTCCCGGACGACGAGGCCGCGAGGACGGTCGCGACAGCCATCGAGTCCGGGTACCGGAGCATCGACACCGCCGCGATCTACGAGAACGAGAAGGGCACCGGCCGGGCCGTGGCGGCCTCCGGCGTCGCCCGCGAAGAGCTCTTCGTCACGACGAAGCTGTGGAATTCCGAGCAGGGCTACGACTCCACCCTGCGCGCCTTCGACGCCTCGCTCGACAGGCTGGGTCTGGACTATGTCGATCTGTACCTGATCCACTGGCCGGTCCCGGCCAAGGACGCCTACATCGACACGTACAAGGCGTTCGAGAAGATCTATTCCGAAGGCCGGGCGAAGGCCATCGGCGTCTCGAACTTCCTTCCCGAGCACTTGGAGCGCCTGCTCGGCGAGACCTCCGTGGTCCCGGTGATCAACCAGATCGAGCTCCACCCGCAGCTCCAGCAGGCCGAGTCGCGCGCCTTGCACGCCAAGCACGGCATCGCGACCGAGGCCTGGTCCCCGCTGGGCCAGGGCAAGGGGCTCCTGGAGGTCCCGACGGTCGTCGCGATCGCCCGGAAGCACGGCCGCACACCGGCCCAGGTGGTGCTCCGCTGGCACATCCAGACCGGCAACGTGGTGATTCCGAAGTCCGTGACGCCGTCCCGGATCGTGGAGAACCTCGATGTGTTCGGCTTCGAGCTGGACGCCGACGACCTGGCCGCGTTCGCCGCGCTGGACGAGGGCAAGCGCCTCGGCCCGAACCCGGGCGAGTTCAACCTCGGCGCCTGAGCCGCGCGACCGCACATCGACGGCGACACCGACCGCCGCCCGGCCGACGAGCCGGGCGGCGGTCCGCCACGCAGGGAGGAACGAGAGCATGAGCGGGGACGGCGCACCGGTCGTCGCAGCGGGCCGCTACCGGCTGCGCAACGTGGGCAGCGGTCTGCTGCTGGAGGTGTACGGCTCCGCCAAGGGCGGCGGCGCCCCGGTACAACAGGGCGAGGAGAACGGTTCGGCGGCCCAGCACTGGCAGCTCTCGCCCGTCCACGAGGGCGCGGCGCTCTACCACCTGGTCAACGCCCACAGCGGCAAGCGCCTGGACGTCGCCAACGCCTCCACCGAGAACGGCGCCGTGGTTCAGCAGTGGCGTGCCAACAACTACGGCGCCCAGGAATGGCTGATCGAGCAGCACCTGGAAGCTCCGGGGGTGGTGACGCTGGTCAGCTTCATCAGCGGGCTCGTCCTCGAAGTGGCCGACGGCAGCACGACGGACGGCGCCCGGGTCCAGCAGTGGGAGGACACCGACTCCCCCGGTCAGTGGTGGCAGTTGGAGCTGGCGCCGGACAGCCCTTAGGGTCTTTCGTCCGGATCACACCGGGCGGGTCACGGATCAGGGGCGGACGGGCTACACACTTCGAAGGCTGTGCAGCCGCGCTCCTTCACCCGTCCGGACCAAAGTCCGCTGTTGGGGGCGTGTCGGGGCGACGCGCGATTCCCGGGGCCTCCACGTCCGCCTCCCGGTGCCGATCGGCCCGTCCACAGGAGCGGCCGGGTTCCCGACGACCGTGACGCGGGGCGGCGTCCGCCGCGTCGGCATCGGGTTCCGCAGCCCTGCCGCCGGTCCTTGCCGAGAGCCGAAGGCCACAGGCCACGCGCGACGCGGCCCTCATGGCCCGCTGGCAACGCCTCATCCTGCGGCTTTAATATGGCTTGGCCGGTGAATGGGTTGTCAGCGTTGGTCAGGTGTGGGCGCCTGGAACCGGCGTGCACCGGTTCCGGACGCCCGGCTGGAACCCCGGCCCGATTCCGGCGGGCCGGGGTTCTACGTCAGGCCGGTGACGAGGTCACCGACCTTGGCTCGGTACGACGGGTCCGGTCACCACTTGCCCTCGTTGTGGCGCTCGAGCACCCGGAAGCTGCCCACCACTCCGTTCTCGACCCACACGCCGCCCCGGACGTGGCCCGGGAACACGCCGTCGCTGGAGCTGTGAGGTCCGACGGTGGCGATGGGGGCACCGTTGTCGCAGGTGACCCCGCGGAAGACCTCGACGGTCCGGCGGCTGTCGTTGCGGATGTTGAGGCTGGTGGAGCCGAGACCGCTGACCACGGTGATGCAGCCACCCGGTTCGCCGGAGTACGTGCGCTCGTTGATGTGGATCCGGCCCTCGTAGTGCTCACGGCCTTCTTCGTAGCCACGACCCTCGTAGCCACGACCCTCGTAGCCACGACCCTCGTAGCCACGACCCTCGTTGCCCTTGCCCTCGCCGCCCTTGCTCTCGTTGCCCTTGCCGGCGTCGCCGCCGTCGAGAGCCGAAACGGGAGCAGCCTGCTGGGCAACCGCGGCGGCCTGGGCCGACGAGGAGGGGGCAGCGGAGGCGTAGGTGATGCCGGTGGCGGCCAGGGCCGCGGCGGCCGCGACGGCGGCTGTAACGATGGTGGAACGGGTAACCATGTCGCTTCTCCTGTCTCAGAGAGGTCGGCTGGGCAGTCGACCCGGGATGAACGTACTGACGGCTCCCATGACTTTCATATCGGACACGTTGAGGGCCGACGCCGGGGCGGCCGATCGAGGGACAAAAAGTACACCAAATGCTATTTCCATATAATTGGATAAGCTTCCAATCGTCTTTCTCCGTAGGTGAATTGATGTCCAGTTAGCCTGTAAGGGCGACTTTCTGACACCCCCTCACTCCGGCGGCAGCGTGTCACCTCTTGACACGCCCCGGGCGAGGCGGCGAGCGGTAGCGCCGGAGGAGTCGAGCGGGTCCGTGAAGGCCGGCCCACCCGGGACCTTTCCGGCACACGCGTACCCCGGTCGTGGGCCGAGAGGGGTTTTCAACTGCTGGGCATCGAGGTCGGGTGGGTGAGCGTAACCATGTGCGAGTGAGTGTCGTTGTCAGGGCGTGAATCTGACGGAGTGGGCGAAGACGCAGGGTGTGCATCCGCAGACCGCGTAT
>NZ_JBIBYR010000040.1:0-50728 GCF_043083485.1 Streptomyces sp. NPDC014727
TCTTGCGTTTCCGACTCTATCAGACTCTTTCGTGTCCGATTCCCGGTCGAAGCGGGGCCGCTTTCCAGTTCCACGCTTTCGCGTTTCCCTTTCCGACGATTCCAATCTTACCAGACTCTTTTCTCACCGTTTCCGGTTCGAATTTGAATTCCGGTGGCCTTTGGAGTGGCCTTGCCTTTCGGCGGAACCGACTTTATCAGAACTTCTGAGTCGGAATTCCCGCTCTGTTCGGGGTGACCACTGCACACAAGTGTGCGCGGTGCTTCCCGGTCAGGCGGAGCCGTAAACGTACTGGAGCGGGGCGCCCCGATGCAAATCGGGGGCCCCGCTCCGGAGTTCGCGCCTGTCGGGGTCAGACCTCGACGACGACGGGAAGGATCATCGGTCGCCGACGGTAGGTGTCGGAGACCCACTTGCCCAGCGTGCGGCGGACCAACTGCTGGAGCTGGTGGGGCTCCATGACGCCGTCCTGGGCGGACCTGTTGATCGCTTCCTCGATCTTCGGCACGACGGCGCTGAACGCCGAGTCGTCGATGCCGGAGCCGCGGGCATGGATGTCCGGGCCGCCCGTGATCTTGCCGGATGAGCTGTCGACCACGATGAAGACGGAGACGATGCCCTCCTCACCGAGGATCCGACGGTCCTTGAGGGAGGTCTCGGTGACATCGCCGACCGAGAGGCCGTCGACGTATACGTAACCTGCCTGGACCTTGCCGACGATCTTGGCCTTGCCGTCGACGAGGTCGACGACGACGCCGTCCTCGGCGATGACGATGTGGTCCTTGGGTACGCCGGTGAGAGCACCCAGTTCGGCATTGGCCCTCAGGTGGCGCCATTCGCCGTGGACCGGCATCAGGTTCTTCGGCTTGCAGATGTTGTAGAAGTACAGCAGCTCGCCGGCTGAGGCGTGGCCCGAGACATGGACCTTGGCGTTGCCCTTGTGGACGACGTTGGCCCCCCAGCGCGTCAGGCCATTGATCACGCGGTAGACCGCGTTCTCGTTGCCCGGGATCAGGGACGACGCCAGGATCACCGTGTCGCCCTGCACGATCCGGATCTGGTGGTCACGGTTGGCCATGCGGGAGAGTGCGGCCATCGGCTCGCCCTGGGATCCCGTACACACGAGCACGACCTCGTCGTCCGGCAGGTCGTCGAGGGTCTTGACGTCGACCACCAGGCCCGCGGGCACCTTCAGATACCCCAGATCACGGGCGATGCCCATGTTGCGGACCATGGAACGGCCGACGAAGGCGACCCGACGTCCGTATTCGTGGGCCGCGTCGAGGATCTGCTGGATGCGGTGCACGTGGCTGGCGAAGCTCGCCACGATGATGCGCTTCTGGGCGTTGGCGAAGACCGTGCGCAGGACGTTGGAGATGTCCCGCTCGGGCGGCACGAAGCCGGGGACCTCCGCGTTGGTCGAGTCGGAGAGGAGGAGGTCGATGCCTTCTTCGCTCAGCCGGGCGAACGCGTGCAGGTCGGTGAGCCGGCCGTCCAGCGGGAGCTGGTCCATCTTGAAGTCGCCGGTCGCGACGGCCATGCCCGCCGGCGTGCGGATGGCGACCGCGAGCGCGTCCGGGATCGAGTGGTTGACCGCGATGAACTCGCAGTCGAAGACGCCGATGCGCTCGCGCCGGCCCTCCGCGACTTCGAGGGTGTACGGGCGGATGCGGTGCTCCTGGAGCTTCGCCTCGATCAGCGCGAGGGTCAGCTTGGAGCCGATGAGGGGGATGTCCGGCTTCAGGCGCAGCAGATACGGGACGCCACCGATGTGGTCCTCGTGGCCGTGCGTGAGGACGATGCCCTCGATGTCGTCGAGACGGTCCCGGATCGTGGTGAAGTCGGGCAGGATCAGGTCGATCCCGGGCTGCTCCTCCTCGGGGAAGAGAACTCCGCAGTCGACGATGAGCAGGCGGCCGCCGTACTCGAATACCGTCATGTTGCGGCCGATTTCACCGAGGCCGCCGAGCGGGGTGACGCGGAGGCCGCCCTTCGGGAGCTTCGGCGGGGTGCCGAGTTCGGGGTGCGGATGACTCAAAAGACTCTCCTTACCACGCGCGCCACGTACCGCTTGGGCACGTGGCGCGCATGTCATTCGTGCACTTGCTGTTGTCTGTGATGTCGCTCTTGCGAGTGTTCTTCGCTTATTCAGTTGTGAAGTCTGTGGTTACAGCTCTACCCCACCGGCGGCGAGATCGATCTTGAGCTGCGCCGTTTCCTGCGGGGTGAGTTCCACCAGAGGAAGGCGCAGAGGGCCTGCGGGGAGGCCCTGGAGCGCCAGCGCGGCCTTGGTGGTGATCACTCCCTGAGTACGGAACATGCCGGTGAAGACCGGCAGGAGCTTCTGGTGGATCTCCGTGGCCTTCTGGACGTCGCCGCCGAGGTACGCCTCGATGAGGGCGCGCAGGTCGGGAGTGACGACATGGCCGACGACGGAGACGAAGCCGACGGCGCCGACCGAGAGGAGCGGCAGGTTCAGCATGTCGTCGCCGGAGTACCAGGCGAGGCCGGACCGGGTGATCGCCCAGCTGGCGCGGCCGAGGTCACCCTTGGCGTCCTTGTTGGCGACGATGCGCGGGTGCTCGGCGAGCCTCACCAGGGTCTCCGTGTCGATCGGCACACCGCTGCGGCCGGGAATGTCGTAGAGCATCACCGGCAGACCGGTGGCGTCGGCGATGGCCGTGAAGTGGCGGAAGAGACCTTCCTGCGGCGGCTTGTTGTAGTACGGCGTCACGGCGAGGAGGCCGTGCGCACCGGAGCGTTCGGCCGTGCGGGCGAGTTCGATGCTGTGCCGGGTGTCGTTGGTGCCGATGCCGGCGACGACATGGGCCCGGTCTCCCACCGCCTCCAGTACCGCCCGTACGAGCTGGTCTTTCTCCGCGTCGCTGGTGGTCGGGGACTCGCCGGTGGTGCCGTTGACGATCAGGCCGTCATTGCCTGCGTCCACCAGATGGGCGGCGAGCCGCTGGGCGCCGTCGAGGTCGAGTGCACCGTCCGCCGTGAAAGGCGTGACCATAGCGGTGAGGACCCGCCCGAAGGGGGTCTGCGGAGTGGAGATCGGAGCCATGGGTAACACGCTACTCGTTGCTCGGCGCCGAGTGCCCCCTCGGGGGGACACGCAAGAGGAGCCCGGCACTGCCTGCTCGGGGGTTCAAGCAGTGCCGGGTCCGTTTGATCAGCCTAGATGAACTTCACGAAACGCCGCAATACGGACACCGCTTACGGGGCCACGCGTCCGTTTTTGTTGAAGGCTGCATGGGTGAGCGGCATGAGCCGGGCCCAGTGCTCTTCCATCTGCTGACCGACCATCTCGATCTCGCGCTGCGGGAAGGACGGCACCTTCGCCAGCTCGTGCTGGGTGCGCAGGCCGAGGAAGTGCATCAGCGAGCGGGCGTTGCATGTGGCGTACATCGAGGAGAACAGGCCCACGGGGAGCACCGCGCGGGCGACCTCGCGGGCCACTCCCGCAGCGAGCATCTCCTGGTACGCCTCGTACGCCTGGCGGTAGGAGTCCTCCATGATGCGGCCGGTGAGCTCCTGCTGGGCCTGGGTGCCCTCGACGAACTCGTACTTGCCGGGACGGCCCTGCTGGACGAGCTTGCGGGACTCCCCCGGAACGTAGAAGACGGGTTCCAGCTCCCTGTAGCGGCCCGATTCCTCGTTGTACGACCAGCCGACACGGTGACGCATGAACTCGCGGAACACGAAGATCGGGGCGCTGATGAAGAAGGTCATCGAGTTGTGCTCGAACGGGCTGCCGTGCCGGTCACGCATCAGGAAGTTGATGAGCCCCTTGGAGCGCTCAGGGTCCTTCGTGACCTCCTCCAGGGACTGCTCACCGGCCGTGGAGACACGGGCCGCGAACAGCACGTCGGAGTCGCCTGCAGCGTGTTTCACCAGGTCGACGGTGACATCGCTGCGGAAGCTGGGCTTTGCGGGCTCGGGGGTCTCGGTCACCGGCGGGGTCCTTCCAATTGCGTCGCTCGGGCGGCGCCCACTCTACGGGCCGCCACTGACAACGAGGGCAGGAAGGGCTGTCCAGGGATTTCTTCGACGAATTCGGCGATTCGGGGCACCGAACGGGCCTGTCGTGCGTCTGACTCAGTAGCAGCATCCACAAGAGAGTTCAAGGAGAGTTACCTCATGTTCCGCCGGCGTGAATCCGTCCCGTTCTCGTTCGTAGCCGAGGCCGACCGATTCCGCAGTAACGTCACCCCGCCCCCGCGGGAGCGCAGCAGCGTCTCCCAGCTGGCCGGGCGTTCCCTCATCGGGCTGACGGTCGTCGCGGGCCTCGTGGGGTCGCTGATCCTCGGCCTGCCCGCCCTGAGCCCCGCCCAGGGCCCGTCGGACACCCAGCAGACCCAGGCCTCGCACGGGAGCTGACTCGCACGGCCCCCCTGGGGTGGTCCCGTCGGTGATCTCCTCGATAGCCTCACCGGGCACAGCAATCGAGCGTGCTTGTGAGTGAGGATCAGTCGTGCCCCTGCCCTTTCTGACGGCCGACCGCGCGTTTGACGCGAGCGCCGAGGACATCGCGCTGCCGTTCGACGACCACGACGACTGGCGGCGCCCGTACCGCCCCGGGCCCTGGCGGGTCGGGGCCGCGGCCTTCCTGCTGCTGTTCGCCTCGTTCATCCTGTTCGCAGGGATGATCATCGCGTTCGCCGGGGCGGTACCGGGCGCCGCCGTCTGCCTGGGGCTGGCCCTCGTGGTCATCGCCTGCGCCCTGCGGCTGCTGCGGGTCGGCGCCTGGGTGAGCCGGCACGGCGTGCGCCGGGTGGGCTTCGTCACGACGACGACCGTGCCGTGGGACCAGGTCGCGGCCGTCCGTACGGTGCAGCAGCCGGTGAAGTGGCTCGGATTCCCGCGCACGGTACAGGGCCAGGCGCTGGTCGTCGTACGCCGGGGAGGCGACGCGATTCCGCCGCTGCTCACCGACAGCAACGCGGATTTCCTGACGCGGGGCGAGGCGTTCGACCGTGCTGCCGACACGGTCGAGGCGTGGGGGGACGAGTACCGGCGGGACTGAGGCGCGGGGCGACGGGGCCGTTCGGCAACCGGTTCGCCCTCCGCCCCCGGGCGCACACGAAGGGCGTCCGCGACCGCCGACCGGCCACCTGATCCGGACACATCGGCCCGGATCAGGTGGCCGGTCGGCCCCGGCAGCCCGGATCAGGGCGTGCTGGGCCGGGTGGCCTTCGCATGCAGGGCGATGGCCCGCTGCATGGCCTTACGGGCCCGAGGGGTGTCCCTGGCGTCCTGGTAGGCGACGGCCAGGCGGAACCAGCAGCGCCAGTCGTCCGGAGCGTCCTCGGTCTCCTCACGGCGGCGTGCGAACACGGCGTCGGCCGAGGCCCGGTCGATGCGACCGGACGGGGTACGGATCAGTTCGTCGACCGGCAGACCGCCCTCCGCGTCGAGTTCCGCGGCCAGCGCGTTGGCCCGCGCCACGAACTGGGTGTTCTTCCAGAGGAACCAGATACCGATCACCGGAAGGATCAGCACCGCGACTCCGAAGGCGACCGTCAGCAGTGTGCCGTGCCGGATGAGAAGGACGCCACGGCTGCCGACCAGGGCGAAGTAGAAGACCAGGACGGCAGCGGTGACGAAGTAGGTGATCTTTGCGCGCATGGCGGGGCTCAGTCAGTTCAGGTCGAGGAAGTGTTCCAGGCCGAACGTGAGACCCGGGGTGGTCACCACACGGCGTGCGCCGAGCAGGATGCCCGGCATGAAGCTGCTGTGGTGCAGGGAGTCGTGGCGGATGGTGAGGGTCTCGCCCTCGCCGCCGAGCAGCACCTCCTGGTGGGCGAGGAGGCCCCGCAGCCGGATCGAGTGGACCGGGACCCCGTCGACGTCCGCGCCGCGGGCACCGTCGAGGGCCGTGGCGGTGGCGTCCGGCTGCGGGGCGCAGCCGGCCTTCCGCCGCGCCTCGGCGATCAGCTGGGCGGTGCGGGTGGCGGTGCCCGAGGGGGCGTCGGCCTTGTTCGGGTGGTGCAGTTCGACGACCTCGACGGACTCGAAGTACCGGGCGGCCTGCTCCGCGAACTTCATCGTGAGGACGGCGCCGATGGAGAAGTTCGGCGCGATGAGCACACCGGTCTCCGGGGAGCCGGCGAGCCAGGTGTTCAGCTGCGCGAGCCGCTCTTCGGACCAGCCCGTCGTACCGACGACGGCGTGGATGCCGTGCCGGACGCAGAAGTCGAGGTTGTCCATCACCGACGCGGGAGTGGTGAGTTCGACGACGACCTGGGCGCCGGAGTCCACGAGGGTCTCCAGCTTGTCGCCGCGGCCCAGGGCGGCCACCAGTTCCATGTCGTCGGCGGCCTCGACGGCTCGTGCCGCCTCGGACCCGATGCGGCCCTTGGCGCCGAGAACGGCCACGCGCAGCTTGCTCATTGCTCTGCTTCCTTACGGGGAGTTAGGAGACCGCTTCGTCGAGGCGGTCGGCCTGCTTGTCCTTGAGCGGGCCGATGACGGAGAGCGAGGGGCGGTGTCCGAGGACCTCGCCCGCCACCGCGCGGACGTCATCGGGGGTGACCTGCGCCATCCGGGCCAGCATGTCGTCGACCGACATCTGGTCGCCCCAGCACAGCTCACTCTTGCCGATGCGGTTCATCAGCGCGCCGGTGTCCTCCAGGCCGAGGACCGTGGAGCCGGAGAGCTGCCCGATGGCGCGGCCGATCTCCTCGTCGCTCAGTCCTTCGGACGCCACTCGGTCGAGCTCGTCACGGCAGATCTTGAGGACGTCGTGGACCTGGCTGGGCCGGCAGCCCGCGTACACGCCGAAGAGACCGCAGTCGGCGAAGCCCGAGGTGTACGAGTAGACGCTGTAGGCGAGGCCGCGCTTCTCCCGTACCTCCTGGAAGAGGCGCGAGCTCATGCCGCCGCCAAGGGCGGTGTTGAGCACGCCGAGCGCCCAGCGGCGGTCGTCGGTGCGGGCCAGGCCCGGCATGCCGAGGACGACGTGCGCCTGCTCGGTCCTGCGGTTCAGCAGCTCGACGCGGCCCGCGGTGCGCAGGGTGCGGGAGCCCGCGCGCGGGGCGACCGGGACGGCCTCGGTGCGGGACAGCGCGCCCGCCCGCTCGAAGGCCTTGCGGACCTGGCGCACGACCGTGGCGTGGTCGATGTTGCCCGCCGCGGCGACGACGAGGTGGGTGGGGTCGTAGTGCTTCTTGTAGAAGCGGGCGATCCGGCCGCGGTCGAGCGCGTTGATGGTGTCGACGGTGCCGAGGACCGGGCGGCCGAGGGGGGTGTCACCGAGCAGCGTGTGCGCGAACAGGTCGTGCACGCAGTCGCCCGGGTCGTCCTCGGTCATGGCGATCTCTTCGAGGATGACGCCGCGCTCGGCGTCGACGTCCTCGGCGGTGATCAGCGAGCCGGTCAGCATGTCGCAGACGACGTCGATGGCCAGCGGCAGGTCGGTGTCGAGGACCCGCGCGTAGTAGCAGGTGTACTCCTTCGCCGTGAAGGCGTTCATCTCGCCGCCGACCGCGTCGATGGCGGCGGAGATGTCGAGGGCGCTGCGCTTCGCGGTGCCCTTGAAGAGGAGGTGTTCGAGGTAGTGCGTCGCACCGTTCAGGGTGGGGGTCTCGTCGCGAGATCCGACGTTGGCCCAGATCCCGAAGGTGGCGGAGCGGACGGAGGGCAGGGTCTCTGTGACGACCCGGAGGCCGCCGGGGAGGACGGTGCGGCGGACCGTACCGATGCCGTTGCTGCCCTTGAGAAGCGTTTGGGTACGGGCGACGGCCCGCGCCTTCGAGGAGGCGCGGGCCGTCGTCGCGGAACTACGGGACGTCACTTGGCGGCGTCGTCCTTCTTCTCGTCCCCTGCGGCGGAGCCGCCATCGGACTCAGTACCCTCGATGACCGGGATCAGGGAGAGCTTGCCGCGGGAGTCGATCTCGGCGATCTCGACCTGGACCTTGGTGCCGACGCCGACCACGTCCTCGACGTTCTCCACGCGCTTGCCACCGGCGAGCTTGCGGATCTGCGAGATGTGCAGCAGGCCGTCCTTGCCCGGCATGAGGGAGACGAACGCACCGAAGGTGGTGGTCTTGACGACCGTACCCAGGTAGCGCTCGCCGACCTCCGGCATGGTCGGGTTGGCGATCGAGTTGATCGTGGCGCGGGCGGCCTCGGCAGCCGGTCCATCGGCGGCACCGATGTAGATGGTGCCGTCGTCCTCGATCGTGATGTCGGCGCCGGTGTCCTCCTGGATCTGGTTGATCATCTTGCCCTTGGGGCCGATGACCTCACCGATCTTGTCCACCGGGATCTTGACGGTGATGATCCGCGGGGCGTTCGGGGACATCTCGTCCGGGACGTCGATGGCCTCGTTCATCACGTCGAGGATGTGGAGGCGGGCGTCGCGGGCCTGCTTCAGCGCGGCTGCCAGGACCGAGGCGGGGATGCCGTCGAGCTTGGTGTCGAGCTGCAGCGCGGTCACGAACTGCTTCGTTCCGGCGACCTTGAAGTCCATGTCACCGAAGGCGTCCTCCGCACCGAGGATGTCGGTGAGGGCGACGTAGTGGGTCTTGCCGTCGATCTCCTGGGAGATCAGGCCCATGGCGATACCGGCGACGGCGGCCTTGAGCGGCACACCGGCGTTCAGCAGCGACATGGTGGAGGCGCAGACCGAGCCCATGGACGTCGAGCCGTTGGAGCCCAGCGCCTCGGAGACCTGGCGGATCGCGTAGGGGAACTCCTCGCGCGTCGGCAGCACCGGCACGATGGCGCGCTCGGCGAGCGCGCCGTGGCCGATCTCACGGCGCTTGGGCGAGCCCACGCGGCCGGTCTCACCGACGGAGTACGGCGGGAAGTTGTAGTTGTGCATGTAGCGCTTGCGGGTCACCGGGGAGAGGGTGTCCAGCTGCTGCTCCATACGGAGCATGTTGAGGGTGGTGACGCCCAGGATCTGGGTCTCGCCACGCTCGAACAGCGCCGAGCCGTGCACGCGCGGGATGGCCTCGACCTCGGCGGCGAGCGTACGGATGTCCGTGACGCCACGGCCGTCGATGCGGACCTTGTCCTTGATGACGCGCTCGCGGACCAGCTTCTTGGTCAGCGCACGGTACGCGGCGGAGATCTCCTTCTCCCGGCCCTCGAAGGCCGGGAGGAGCTTCTCGGCGGCGATCTCCTTGACGCGGTCCAGCTCGGCCTCGCGGTCCTGCTTGCCGGCGACGGTGAGCGCCTGGGCCAGCTCGGACGTGACGGCGGCGGCGAGCGCCTCGAAGACGTCGTCCTGGTAGTCCAGGAACACCGGGAAGTCGCCGGTGGGCTTGGCGGCCTTGGCGGCGAGGTCCGACTGGGCCTTGCAGAGGACCTTGATGAAGGGCTTCGCGGCCTCGAGACCGGCGGCGACGACCTCTTCGGTCGGGGCCTCGGCGCCGTCCTTGACCAGCTGGATGGTCTTCTCGGTGGCCTCGGCCTCGACCATCATGATCGCGACGTCGCCGTCCTCCAGGACACGACCGGCGACGACCATGTCGAAGACGGCGTCCTCGAGCTCGGTGTGCGTCGGGAAGGCGACCCACTGGCCCTTGATCAGGGCGACACGGGTGCCGCCGACCGGGCCGGAGAAGGGCAGGCCGGCCAGCTGCGTGGAGCAGGAGGCGGCGTTGATCGCGACCACGTCGTACAGGTGGTCGGGGTTGAGCGCCATGATCGTCTCGACGATCTGGATCTCGTTGCGCAGGCCCTTCTTGAAGGAGGGGCGCAGCGGGCGGTCGATCAGGCGGCAGGTGAGGATCGCGTCCTCGGAGGGCCGGCCCTCACGACGGAAGAAGGAGCCGGGGATCTTGCCCGCGGCGTACTGCCGCTCCTCGACGTCCACCGTGAGGGGGAAGAAGTCGAGCTGGTCCTTGGGCTTCTTGGACGCGGTGGTGGCCGACAGCACCATGGTGTCGTCGTCCAGGTACGCGACGGCGGAGCCTGCGGCCTGCTTGGCCAGGCGGCCCGTCTCGAAGCGGATGGTGCGGGTGCCGAAGGTTCCGTTGTCGATAACGGCCTCGGCGTAGTGGGTCTCGTTCTCCACTAGCGTTTTCTCCGATACATATCGTCTTCTCGTCCCCACGCCCGTGTGGCGGGGGACGGTAGCGGAGAAGCCCTCCATCGGCGGGCCGGTCTTCGATCGAAGCACCCGGGTCGATGAGTCCGGGGGCCACTACCGAGGACCGGCGGCGGGGAGGTCTGCTTCTCGCTCGTCCGTGGGTCGTCCTGCGACCAGGTTACTGAGATTCGGCTCAGCTTGGCATTCCGGTGGTGCGGGCGGACGCGCCACACCCCGTACATGCGTACGTACGCATTCCTGTACGTACAGCAAAGGGAGCGGCCCCCTCAGTGGTGGGAACCGCTCCCTTCACGGCGTACTACTTGGCGCCGCCGGCCGCACCGCGGCGGATGCCGAGGCGGTCGACCAGGGCACGGAAGCGCTGGATGTCCTTCTTGGCCAGGTACTGCAGAAGGCGGCGACGCTGGCCGACCAGGATCAGCAGACCACGACGGGAGTGGTGGTCGTGCTTGTGGACCTTGAGGTGCTCCGTCAGGTCCGAGATGCGACGGGAGAGCATCGCGACCTGGACCTCGGGGGAACCGGTGTCACCCTCCTTGGTGGCGAACTCGGCCATGATCTGCTTCTTCGTAGCGGCGTCGAGCGACACGCGGTACTCCTCTTTGATGTTCGATGCGTCCACGAGTGCCCCTGGTCTTGGTCTCAGGGGGTCTTCCGTTACTCGGGGGCGAGGGTCCGATGGGCGCAGCTTCCAGGATGTTCCGGAAGCGCGTACACAAACGGCCGTCACACAGCGTACCAGCCCCTGCGGGGCGCAGTGCGTCGGGGCGGTTCCGGTGGTCCGGGAACGGTCCGTGCCGCTGCGTCCTCGGTCGTCGAGGGCCCGATCGCGCCCGGTCGGCCCGGTTCCGGCCGGCCGGGGCGACAGGGCCCGGCCGGGCTCAGCCGGGCTCAGCCGGTCAGGGACCTGGCCCTGGCGAAGACGTCCAGTACCGCCAGGCAGAGCGGGACCAGGGAGAGGAGGACGGTGCTCTCGGCCAGGTCGAGCAGACGGCCCCAGAACGGCGAGAGGCCCTTGCGGGGAATGATCAGGCCGATCGCGGTGAGCAGCGCGGCCCCGGCGGCCACGGCCGTGGAGAGCCAGATCGTTCGGATGTCCAGGGAGCTGCGGTCCCCGTACCGGACCAGATCGAACAACAGGTCCGTCGGCGGATTGAGGGAGAGGCCGAGGACGAGCAGGGCGACCGCGCCGAGGCCCGCCACCAGCACGCAGGCGACCTGCGAGGTGTAGCGGAAGAGGCGGGCGCGCAGCAGCATCGCGAGCCCGGCGGCGAGCGCCAGGAACTGCCCCCAGACGTTGTCCGAGAAGCCGAGGACGGCCGCGCACCCCACGACGACCGCGGCGCAGCCCCCGACCAGGCCCAGCAGCATCTCGTGGCCGCGGCGGGCCTGGGCCGCGATGCGGTCGGCCTCGACGGGGGTGGTCTGTGCCCGGGGTTCCGCGTTCGGGTCGGCGACGTTGTCGTCGTAGCCGCCGGGGGCGGTGTGGGGCGAGGCGTAGCCGATGGGCAGCCGGGCGAAACGGGCGGAGAGGCCGGGCAGGAAGGCGACGAGACCGAGGGCGACGGGAGCGCAGACCGCGGCGGTCTCGGTGGCGGACGCGTCGGTGAGGATCGCGACGAAGGTCGCCAGGGTGCCGACGGTGGCGAGGAAGGTCGCCGCGACGAACGGGGCGTCGCCGCTCGGAGTGAGGGCGACCAGCGTGACCGAGGCGACCAGGACCGCGACGCAGCCGAGGAGGAACTGGAGCCTGCCGGGCCCCTGGCCGGCGTCCGGGCCGATGATGCCGGAGCCGGCGATGAGGACGAGGGGCAGGGCGCCGAGGCCGAGCGCGACGGCGGTGGCCCGGTCCGCGTAGACCCGGGCGCGCACCCCCGCGAACGCGGTCAGCAGGAGCCCGGCGGAACCGGCGATGATGCCGGGCAGGCTGTGCATGTCGTGGCGGACCGGGTCGGCGAACCAGAGCACGAAGCCCATCAGGACGAGCAGCAGTACACCGCCGACGAGGCCCGCACCGCGCAGCAGTTCATCGCTCCACAGGTGGCGGTCGCGGGTGACGGCCGAGGCGACAGCGTCCGAGACGTCGTCGAAGACGGCGGGCGGCAACGACTGGGCGAAGGGGCGCAGGCTGAGGAGTTCGCCGTCGAGGACCTGCTGGGCGGCGAGGGTGCGCGCGCCGTCGAGGACCGTGCCGTCGCGGCGTACGAGGTGATACCCCGTGGGACTTCCGGCCTCCTGGGTCTGGCCGGTGAGACGGAGGATCTCCGGGTAGACGTCGGCGACGGCGATGTCCTCCGGCAGGGCCACATCGATCCGGCTGTCGGGTGCCACGACAGTCACGCGGCAGAAGCCCGTCGCTGCGGTCGAACTCACGTGTCTGGTCCCCCTGATTCGCGGTTGCGCACGGTGCGCGCGCCACCCTACCGGGAGGAGGGCAGGTCATCTGCAAGTAGGATCGCCGTCTCGCGGAGGGACGTCCGCAAGCACAGGCAGCCACGGGGGCTTCGGTGCACGTCCGGCCGGCCTTCCGTCCGTCCGTACCGAGGGATTGATGTTTCGGTGAGCCAGATCGTCGTGAAACGACCTCCGCGGTCCCTGCCGCCGGAAGTCCCCATGGACGAGTTGACGTTGGAGTCTCCTCCCGAACTGCCCCGCGGGCAGCAGGAGGGCATGCTGATGCAGATCCTGCCGGTGCTCGGCATGGGTTCGTCGGTGGTCTTCTTCTTCTCGCCCCAGGCGCCTCCGTTCATGCGGATAATGGGCGTTCTGATGCTTGTCTCGACCGGCGGGATGGTGGTCGCGCAGCTGGTCCGTCATCGCCGCGGTACGCAGGGGCAAATGGCAGATGTCAGGCGCGACTACCTCAAATACCTGGCGCAGACGCGGCGTACGGTACGCCGGACCGCGCGTCGGCAGCGGGATGTGCAGCTGTATCTGCAGCCGGCTCCCGAGCAGTTGTGGTCGGTGGTCGCCGAGGGCAGCCGGGTGTGGGAACGGCGCGTCGGCGACAACGACTTCGGGCAGGTGCGGGTCGGGCTGGGGGTGCAGCAGCTGGCCACGCCGCTGATCGCTCCCGACACCGCTCCGGTGGACGAGCTGGAGCCGTTGTGCGCGGGTGCGATGCAGCGGTTCCTCGCCGTGCACGGGTCGTTGGACGGACTGCCGATGGCCGTGTCGATGCGGGCGTTCTACCACGTGACGGTCTCCGGTCAGCCGGAGGCGGCGCAGTCGGCGGCGCGCGCGCTCGTCGCGCAGTTGGTGACGCTGCACTCCCCCGAGGATCTGATGGTCGCCGTCGTGACGGCGCGGGGCGCGGTGCCGCGCTGGGAGTGGACGAAGTGGCTTCCGCATCTGCAGGTGCCCGGGCAGATCGACGGGGCCGGCACGAAGCGGCTGTTCGGGGACGACCTGGGCGAGCTGGAGCAGTTGCTGGCGAGCCGGCTCGACGGGCGGCCGCGGTTCGGCCGGGAGGGTCAGCCGTTGCTGGACCAGCCGCACATCGTGGTGGTGCTGGACGGTGCGATGGTGCCGCCGGACTCGTTGTTCGCGGCGGCCGAGGGCATGCAGGGGGTGACGATCGTCGAGGTGGTGCCGGGCGAGCTCGACGAGCCGCGCGGCGGTCTCTCGGTGGTGGTGCGGCCGGGGCTGCTGCGGCTGGAGTCGGGTGCGGGGCTGGTGTACGAGGGGGTGCCGGACGGGATCTCGCTGCCGGCGGCCGAGGCGCTGGCCCGGCAGCTCGCGCCGCTGCGGATGGGCGGGGGCGACGGCGACGAACCGCTGCTGGCCAATCTGGACTTCACGGATCTGCTGAATCTGGGCGATGCGGCTTCGGTCGACGTGGCACGGACCTGGCGGCCCCGGTCGGTCTCCGAGCGGCTGCGGGTGCCGATCGGGGTCGGCGAGGACGGCCAGCCGGTGATGCTGGACCTGAAGGAGGCCGCGCAGGACGGCATGGGGCCGCACGGCCTGTGCGTGGGCGCGACGGGGTCCGGCAAGTCGGAGCTGCTGCGGACGCTGGTGCTCGGTCTCGCGGTCACGCACTCCTCGGAGACGCTGAACTTCGTGCTCGCGGACTTCAAGGGCGGTGCGACGTTCGCCGGGATGTCCCACATGCCGCATGTGGCGGCCGTCATCACCAACCTCGCGGACGACCTGACGCTGGTCGACCGCATGGGGGACGCGATCCGCGGTGAGCTCCAGCGCAGGCAGGAGCTGCTGCGGTCCGCGGGCAACTACGCCAACATCCACGACTACGAGAAGGCGCGGGCGGCGGGGGCGGCGCTGGAACCGCTGGCCTCGCTCGTCCTGGTGATCGACGAGTTCTCCGAACTCCTCACCGCCAAGCCCGACTTCATCGACATGTTCATCCAGATCGGCCGGATCGGCCGTTCGCTGGGTGTGCATCTGCTGCTCGCCTCGCAACGTCTGGAGGAGGGCAAGCTGCGCGGTCTCGACACGTATCTCTCGTACCGGATCGGGCTGCGGACCTTCTCCGCCGCCGAGTCGCGTACAGCGCTGGGTGTGCCCGACGCGTACCACCTGCCTTCGGTGCCCGGTTCCGGATATCTCAAGTTCGGTACGGACGAGATGACGCGGTTCAAGGCGGCGTACGTGTCGGGGACGTACCGCACCGGTGGCCCCGATCTGTCGGTGGGGGCGCTGCCGATCGAGCGGCGGGCCGCGGTGTTCAGCGCTCTTCCGGTGCCGGTGGTGTACGCGGCGCCCGACCCGGCGCATCTGGTGGCCGCGCGGGCGAGCGCCGAGGACGAGGCGCTCGCCGACACGGTGCTCGATGTGATCGTGCGCCGGCTCGAAGGACAGGGGGTGCCCGCGCATCAGGTGTGGCTGCCGCCGCTGGACCGGGCGCCGACGCTGGACCAGTTGCTGCCGGGGCTCGCACCCACCGCCGAGCGGGGGTTCACGGCCACGGAGTACACGCGTCCGGGCGGGCTGACCGTGCCGCTCGGGCTCATCGACAAGCCCTTCGAGCAGCGGCGCGAGGTGCTGTACCGGGACTTCTCCGGCGCGGCGGGCCACATGCTGGTCGTCGGCGGGCCGCAGTCCGGCAAGTCGACGCTGGTACGGACGCTCATCTCGTCGTTCGCCCTCACCCACACCCCGCACGAGGTGCAGTTCTACGGACTGGACTTCGGTGGCGGCGGCCTGGTCTCGCTGGCAGAACTGCCGCACGTCGGCGGAATGGCCTCCCGGCTGGACCCGGAACGGGTGCGGCGTACGGTCGCCGAGGTCGCCGGTGTACTGAACCGGCGTGAGGAGTTCTTCCGCGCCCACTCCATCGACTCCATCGCCACGTACCGGCGCAGGCGCGCCCTGGGCGAACTGCCCGGCGAGGCCTGGGGCGACGTCTTCCTGGTGGTCGACGGCTGGGGCGGATTCCGGTCCGAGTACGAGATGCTGGAGCAGGTCGTCACCGACATCGCCGCACGCGGGCTCGGCTACGGCATCCATGTCGTCATCACGGCCGCCCGCTACATGGAGGTGCGGGCCGCGCTGAAGGACCAGATCCTCGGCCGGCTGGAGCTGCGGCTCGGCGACGTCATGGACTCCGAGTTCGACCGCAAGGTCGCGGCCAATGTCCCCGCGGGTGTCCCGGGCCGGGGACAGGTGGCGCAGAAACTGCACTTCATGGGCGCGTTGCCGCGCATCGACTCCTCCAGCAGCGCCGCGGATCTCTCCGACGGTACGGCCGCGCTCGTCGGGTCGGTGAAGGCCAACTGGGCGGGGCCCGCGGCGCCGGCCGTACGGCTGCTGCCGCGCAAGCTGCCGGCCGATCATCTGCCGAAGGGCTTCGAGTTCCCCCAGCGGGGCATCGCGATCGGTATCGACGAGACCGATCTGGAGCCGGTGTTCGTCGACTTCGAGACCGATCCGTTCTTCCTCGTCTTCGGCGAGAGCGAATCGGGGAAGACCAATCTGCTGCGGCTGATCGCGAAGCAGATCGCGGAGCGCTACTCCCCCGACGAGGCGAAGCTCGTCGTCGGCGACTACCGGCGGGCACTGCTGGGTGCGCTGCCGGAGAGCCATCTGCTGGAGTACGCGCCGATGGCGAGCTCGATGCAGATGCACATGGAGGCGCTGGCGGGAGTGTTCGCGCGTCGGCAGCCGCCGACGGACGTCACCCCGCAGCAGCTGCGGGACCGCAGTTGGTGGACCGGTCCGCAGATCTTCATCATCGTCGACGACTACGACCTGGTGGCGACGAACGCGGGCAATCCGCTGGCCCCGCTGGCGGAGTATCTGCCGTTCGCGCGGGACACCGGGGTCCGCTTCATCATCGCGCGGAACTCCGCCGGGGCGTCGCGGTCGATGTACGAGGCGTTCATGCAGCGCATCAAGGAGCTGGGCGCGCAGGGCGTGGTGCTCTCCGGTGACCCGTCCGAGGGCGACCTGATCGGCTCGGTGCGCGGGCACGCGATGCCGCCGGGACGCGGGTACTTCGCCTCGCGGCGCCGGGGGAACCCGCTGGTGCAGATCGGTCGGCTGCCGGAGCAGCGCTGACGGCGCGGGGAGCCGGGGCGGGGTTCCTCCCGCGCCCCGGCTCCCTCGGCGGGCACCCGGTGTATGAGCGTCTCCCGGTGTGATCTTCACGCGTGCGGGCGAGGGCCATCGGGTGTACGACAGTCGCTGTTCCGGCGACGGCCGGGAGCGGCACCGATGCGTGCTCCGGCGAGGTCCGCCGCGCGTGCGCGATGCGCGGGTACCACCGCGGTGCGGAAGCTGTCCATTTCCGGCAGTGGTGCGCGGTGGCGGGGATAGTCTGCTCGCGGGCGACGAACACGTTCCGCCACGGGAGAGGAAAGGCACCTGATGGGCACGCAAGCGGAGAAGGACGAGCTGTACGCACTCGACATCTCGGGAGTGGAGTGGCTGAGTGCGCCCGGTACCGAGGAGGCCGAGGAGCGCGTCGAGATCGCGCATCTGCCGGGCGGCGCGGTGGCGATGCGGTCCTCGTTGGATCCCGGGACCGTGCTGCGGTACACCGAGGCCGAGTGGACTGCCTTCGTCCTGGGCGCGCGGGACGGCGAGTTCGACCTGAAGTAGTCGCCGTGGCATGACACGAAGAGGGGCACGCCCGTCGGAGCGTGCCCCTCCTCGTGTGCGGCCGCGGGCGGTCAGTACGCCTCGGTGAAGGTGCGCGAAGCCTTGAGGTCCGTGGCGCGGTAGCTGTCCTTGCCGGACTCGATGATCTTGGCGACCTGCTCCAGGCGGTTCTTCATGTGGTCCGCCTTCTCCTTGTACTTGCGCTGCAGGTTCACGTACTCCCGGTGCGCCTCACCGTCCCAGGTGTCGGTGACGATCTTGAGTGAGGCGTCCATCTCCGTGAGGTCGTTGACGATGTCCTGCGAGACCTTGCGGATACGGTTCGCCATCTCCTGGACGCTCTCGTACCTGACCTTGGTGTTCGGGTCGTGCCCCATGTCGTGTCTTCTCCTCGGTGCTCACGTGTGCGGAAGGGGTGGTGCGGCGTGGCTCAGACGGTGTTCAGACCGGAGGTGTTGGCCGACGGAGCCTGGTCCTTGACCGCGTTGAAGGCCGCACGGACCTCCTCGTCATTGGCGTTGCTGAGGTTCTTGGTGCTGCCCACCGCGTTGAGCAGGACGTTGAGGAGCCGGCGGATCTCGTCGTGGTCCTCGTTGATCATGATCTGCGCGGAGGTGAACCCCGAGGCGCCGACACCCGTCCATCCGGCGGCGGCCGTCGCGAGGATGTCCGCCAGCTCCCTGGACTGCCGGGACACCCCCTGGGCCGTCTCGATGATCTTGTTCTTCGCCTGGACGATCGGATCGTCGGCGAGTCCGAAACCGCCTGCGGGATTGGTCATCCGGAGGTCCTATCTCTCAGTTCCCGGGCCTGCCCGCGTGTCGCGGTCAGGCTTCTTCCTGCCCCCGTGTGCTCCGGCAAAGGGGTGGGGAAAGCACGGGACCGGGCAGCGCGTCGTCGGCATTTCCGCGCTCCGAAATCGGACTCGGCCACTTCTCGTTCCCCCGTCACACACGTGAAGTCTGCTACCACCCTAGTCATTTCGTCGGCTCTCCCCAACTGTGGTTCGGGAAGGCCGAGTCACCGCTTCGGACGGGCGGTGTCATCGCGGCGCGCGCCTTCGGCGGACGTCCCGGACGACCGTCGCGGTCCCGGCGATCACACTGACCACGACGGCCGCCGCGGCGAGCGCGTAGGTGGCGTACCGCTCGTCGCGCTCCTGCGGGGTCTCCGAGAGGGAGAGGTGCGCGGGCTCGGGGGCGGGGGCCCTGGGCGGTGCCGGGTCGGGATGCGGGGCGTCCTGCGGGGCGTCGTCGCCGGACAGGGCACGGACCGGGTCGACCACGCCCCAGCCGACGAAGGCGTCGTGGCCGGTGACGGAGCGCTCGGCGGTCTGCTCGATCCGGGCGACGATCTGGGCCGCCGTCCACTTCGGGTACTTGGCGCGCATCAGGGCGGCGACCCCGGCGACGTACGGGGCGGAGAAGCTCGTGCCGTTGTCGGTGCACTGGCCGTTGCCCGGGACGGTGGAGACGATGTCGACGCCCGGTGCGGCGACCCCGACGAACTCCCCGGCCTGGGAGAAGGGGGCGCGCTCGTTGTTGCGGTCGGAGGAGGCGACGGCAAGGACCCCGTCGAAGGCCGCGGGATAGGTGAGCTTCAGCTTGCCGTCCATGCCGTCGTTGCCCGCGGAGGCGACCACGACGATGTTCTTGGCGAGCGCCCTGGCCACCGCCCGGCCGAGGGCGGACGTCTGCGTCAGGGGTTTGGTCGTGTCCTGGGAGATGTTGATGACGTGGGCCCCCTTGGCGATCGCGTGGTCGATCGCGGTGGCCATCGTGGTGTCCTTGCCGCTGTTCTTCTCGTCGTTCTGGCGGATCGGGATGATCGTGGCCTCGGGGGCCAGCCCGACGAATCCGGTGCCCTTTCGGGGGCGGGCGGCGATGATGCCCGCGACCTTGGTGCCGTGTCCGACCTCGTCGACCGTGCCGTCGCTCTTGCCGCCCTTGAGGTAGTCGGCGCCCGCCGAGGTGTCGACGGCCGACTTGAGCTGGGGATTGACGTTGTCGACGCCGGTGTCGATGACCGCGACGCGTACGCCCTTGCCCTTGGTGTCCTGCCACAGTTCGTCCAGCAGGACGCGCTGCAGCGACCAGGGGCGGCCCTCGTACTGCCGCTTCATCGGGAAAGTGCATTCGCCACTGCCGTCCACGCCCAGCGCGCCGGGGTCCCGGGCTCCGTCGGGGGCGTACGCGGCTGTGGGCGCCGCCAGTGCGAGCAGCATGGCGACGACCGCCGTCGGCAGGACCGTCCTGCGGTACGACATCTGTTCCTCTCCCCCGGCGTCCGCGATGCCCGCGGCGCTCCGGAACGTCATGAACCCTGGGGCTGGCGGGCGCTGTTGGTGTCGAGCCGGGGGCCCTTGGACAGGAAGTCCGACCAGGCGATCGGTACGAGGGCGGGCGTCACCTTCTCGTATCCGAGCCTGCTCTGCGCCTGGCTGGGCTCGGGGCGGCCGTCCGACTGCTTCTGCCCGTCGCCGGCGCCGATGTCGGAGCGCCGGGCATCGCTGTCGCCGTTCGCCTGGACCGCGTACCGCAGTCCGGTGTCCGTCACCAGGAAGAGCGATCCGTCGGGACTGGTCCCCCGGACCTGGGTGTAGAGCAGGCCGCTGCCGGGGGTCACATAGGTGCTGGTGCCTCCGGCGCCGATGGTGGCGGGGTAGGCGGTGCCCGCCCAGGTGCTCAGGGTCGTACGTCCCGAGCCGTCGACCTTGCGCAGCACGCTGCAGATGGTGTCGCGGCTGCCGCTGCCGCCCTCCGCGGAGTTCACCTGGTCGGCCTTGCGGGCCGGCCAGCGTGCGGCCTGTCCGGCGAACGGCGCCGCATCGGGCACGAAGTCCTGCAGACCGACGGCGCGCGCCTCGCCGTCCAGGTTGAGGACGGCCGTCTGCGGGGAGCTGATGAGCAGCCAGGCGGTGAACTCGGAGACCGGCTGCACTTTTCCGTCGAGCACGACGTAGTAACCGGTGCCTTCGCCGGTCTTGGTCCTGAGGACCATGCCGACCCTGTTCTCCTCGGCGGAGAGCTGCCCTTCGACGTGGGCCGGGGCGCCGACGGTGCCCGGGATCCGCGGAAAGACGATCGGGCTGCCGTCGTGCAGGGTGGCCAGCCAGTCGTCGGTGACGGACTGCGGCCGCATGCTGCCGACCAGGGCGTTGGTCAGATGGCCGTTGTCCGCGGCGGTCTCCTTGATGCGGTACTTGGTGCCGCCCGCGTCGACGAGATAGCGGGCCCGGTCCTGTCCCTGCACGTACAGCACCTGGCCGCCGACGAGCCTCCTGCTGCCCTCGGTCAGCCCGGTGTCGCGTTCACCGAAGACGAAGGCGGCCTTCTGCACGGTGTTGCCCTTGCCGCCCGGCTGCACGCAGACGGCCCACCGCTTGGCCGTGCCGGCGTCCTTCGCGTCGGGCAGCCGGTCGGGGGCGTAGGGGATGCCCAGGATCGGTCCGCGCGGGGGTTTGCCCGCGTCCAGGACCTCGTCGGCGACCTGGATGACGTCGTAGTTCTGCGGGTTGAGGAGCAGCCGGGCCGAGGCGAGGTTCAGCACGGGGTGCAGGAGGGTCTTCTTCTTGCCGTCCTGGCCGGTGGTGAGCACGACGTAGCGGGTGGTGGACTTCTTGCCGACGATCACCTTGGTGCCGGGCTTGTCCCAGTCCTTGGGCGCGGTGGGCTTGAACATGCCGAAGGCGCCGAAGCCCGCGAGGATCAGCGCGCCGACGACCATGCTGGGAAGGACCGCGCGCAGCGGTCGCGGAGCGCCCTCCTCGGTGCCGGTGGGCGAGGGTTGGAGGAATGCCGCCACCGTACGTTTCTTCGCAAAGGTGTATGCGTTGAGCTCATCCCGCCGTGATGCCATGAGTCGCTTTTCTCCCGTGTCTCCCCGCGCGGCACCAGGAGCGGTCGCTTCCGGCCCCCGTGCCGGGCCCGCGATGCCGGACCTCGGTGCCGGACCGGCCCCTACTATGCCTGCTGACCGTCGGTGACGGTGGGCCGGGTAGGGTGTTCCAGCCGCCGAAGCCCCGTACGGGGCAGGCGGAATACGGGCGGAGTTGGGGACTGATGAACGGGGGGAATGCCGGAATGACGGCTTCCGCGACACGGACGCGTCCGGCCGGGAACGCACATGCCCCCGCTGCTCCCCCGGCCGGTGGGCCACCGGCCTCCCGCGGCCCCGCCCGGGGCTCGCGCGGACGGGCCGCCGGCCGGCTCGGCAGGCTTCCCGGGTTGTTCGGTTCGTTCCGATTGCAACAGCTCGTGCTGCTGGAGATCGCGGCCGCGCTGCTGCTCACGGCATGGGTGATCGAACCCCTGTTGCTGGCCCCGGCCGCCGTTCTGGCCGCGCTGCTGGTGCTGTTGGCCGTCGTGCGCAGACACCGCCGCTCGCTCCCGGAGTGGCTGGGCACCGTGCTTTCGCTGCGCGCGCGCTCCCGCAGGGCCGGTTCGCTGGAGCTTCCCGCAGGCACGGAGCCGGGAATCGCGCCCGTCGTCGAGTGCGATCCGGCGCTGCGTACGTATTCCTTCAGCGACCGTGACCGGCGGCCCGTGGGCATGATCGGTGACGGTACGTTCGTCACGGCCGTGCTCCAGGTGGAGTCGGACGCCACGGCGCTCAGGCCGGACCGGTCCGCGCAGCCACTGCCACTGGAGCTCGTGAGGGACGTTCTCGAAGTCGACGGCATCCGGCTGGAGTCGGCGCAGATCGTGCAGCACACCCAGCCCGCACCCGCCCCGCATCTGCCCCCGCAGTCCGTCGCCGCGCGCAACTACGCACCGCTGCAGGCACAGACGGGTTCACCCGCCGTCCGGATCACCTGGATCGCGCTGAAGCTGGCCCCGGAGCTGTGTCCCGAGGCGGTACAGGCGCGCGGCGGCGGCATCACGGGTGCGCAGAAGTGTGTGGTGCGCGCGGCCGACCAGCTGTCCAGCAGGCTGACCGGGGCGGGTTTCCGCGCAACGGTGCTGACCGAGCAGGAGCTGACGTCCGCCCTCGCGACCTCGGTCTGTGCCAGTGCGCCGGCCATGGCGCAGGCCGGCCGGACCGGGACGCCGGCGCGGCGTACCGAGGAGACCTCGCGGACGTGGCGCTGCGACGACCGGTGGCACACCACCTACTGGGTGGCCCGCTGGCCGCAGTTCGGCGAGGGCGGCGGGGGCGCGGCGATGCCGCAGCTCGTCGCGCTGCTCACCTCGATGCCCGCGCTCGCCACGACGTTCAGTCTCACGCTGGGGCACGGCGAACGGCAGGGCGTCTCGATCACCGGGCACATCCGGATCACCGGGCGCAGCGACGAGGAACTGCTGGGCGCCCGGCATGAGTTGGAGCGCACCGCGCGCGGCGTCCGGACCTCGCTGGTCCGGCTCGACCGCGAGCAGCTGCCCGGTGTGCTCGCCACGCTGCCGCTCGGGGGTACCCGCTGATGTCCGTACCCACGCATGCCCGTGCCCGGCTCGGCTTCGGGCTGATCGGTCCGCGTCGCGGACGGCAGTCGGTCTCGCTCGACCAGTTGGCGTCACTGGCCCTGCCGGTCGGTGACGACGGCATGGTGATCGGCGTGGACGCCCACGGCCGCCCCGCCGTGCTCGGCGTCAACCGGCCGACCCCGTACGACATCACGCTGATCGGCGGGCTGTGGACGGCGCAGGTGTTCGCGCTGCGGGCCGCCGCGACCGGCGCGCGGATCGTCGTGGAGACCGGGCGGGCCCAGACCTGGACGGGACTTGCGCACGCCGCGGGCGGCGGTCAGCCGTGCATCACGCTGCACGATGTGGGACGGGTGCCGCCGCAGGGGCCGTCGGCCGGTGCGCCGGTGGTCGTGGTGCGGGACTGCGGCATGCGGCCGCCACGCGGGCGCGTGGTGTCCGGACCGTGGCAGTCGGTGCTGACACTCCTGCCCTATCTGAGTCCGGTGGCGCCGAGACTGATCGAGAAGTCGGCTCTGGTCGGCATTCAACGGGTGTCTCCGGACGAAGCGGCACAGCTCGGCCGCATCCTGAATCTTCCGGCCGCCGAGACGCAGGCGCTGTCCACCCTGGCGGACGGGGTCACCCTCTGGTGCTCGGGGCAGGACCGGCAGTTCGTGATGACCCAGGCGACCGATGCCGAGACCGGACTGCTGGGCGGCGCGCGCCGGATGGACTGACGGGCTCCGGCTTCCTCATGGCGCGCACAGAACGTTCGTCATTCCATACGTAGTTGCACGAGTTTGACCGTTTCGCCCTTCACGTTGTGCCGTACTCGGTTCGCTTGGGGGCAGTGCGTGATGTACGGGACAGCTCTTGCGGTGCCGTACGGCCTGCCGGAGCGGGCCCCATGACGATTAGGGTGGGTCCGGGCGCGGCAGAAGAACCTGCGGGCAGGCGATGCGGGGCCCGGGGGGAGAGCCGGGCGGTCTGGAAGTCGGAAACGGTCGCCCCCACCCACCACGGCACAAGGGTGCTCGACCACACCAGGAGGCAAAGTGAACGGCGATCGGGACGAGATCCGCGGGGGCTGGAACAAGCCCGTCGACGAGTCGTCCGACGCGGAGCCCGCCGAGATGACGGGTGAGTTCACCATCGACTACACCCCGCCCGCCTGGTACACGCAGAACGCGCCGGGGGACTCGTCGGGCGGTGCCGGAACACACCTGGCGCCGCCTCCGCCGCCCAACGGGGCGCCGTTGTCCGTGCCCCCGCCGCCGGCCGGGGGCGGTTTCGACCCCGACTGGGCTCCGGCACCACCCGCGCCGGCTCCGGTTCGGTCCGCGGCGGGGGACCCCACGCCCACCCCTGCCCCGGCTCCTGCCGAGGGGACCGCGGCGGCGGCTCCCGACGGGATGACGGACCCGTTCGGGGGCGGCGATGTGGAGAGCGGCGCGACGATGCGATTCTCCCCGGCCGCACTGAAGCGCGAGATCGCGGAGCGCGAGGATACGTCGAGGAACGCGAACGCGGGCGCGGACGGCTCGGGTTCGGGTACAGGGTTGGCGGGAGCCGGTGCCGGTGCCGGTGCCGGTATCCACGGTGCCGACGGCACGGGCGAGAGCGAGGCGTCCGTTTCCGAGCCCGTTTCCGACTCCGCACCGGTGGCGGACACGAACGCCGATGAGCCGGACGGCGCCGCCGTCGCGGATTCCGGTGCCGACGCCGCGGCGACCACCGGGGTTCCGGCCGATGTCGCGGGTGGCGCCGCCGACGAGCCCGAGGGCTCCGCGCCCTCCGACGCCGTCACGGACGCCGTACCGCAGGACGCACCGCCCCCCGCCGTACCGCAGGACGCACCGGCTCCCGCCGCGCCGACCCCCTGGGCCCCGGGGCCGCCGCAGGCCGGTCTGCCGCCGCTGCCGCCCGCTTTCCAGCCCGCCGCGCCGCAGCCCCTCGCGCCCCAGCCGGCGCAGCACTGGCCCGCCTCCGGCCCGGCAGCCCAGGGGCAGCCCGGCGGCTACGGATTCCCCAACGCCGCAGCGCCTCAAGCGCCGCAGTCGCCGCAGGGCGGTTACGGGTTCCCGCAGCAGCCCGCGCCCCCGGCGCAACAGACACCGCCGCAGGGCGGTTACGGGTTCCCGCAGCCGCCTCGGACGGCGCTGCCCCCTCAGGCCCCGCACGTGCCCCAGCAGTCGCAGCCGTCCCAGGGTCCGCAGGCACCTCAGGCACCTCAGTGGCCCGCGCAGCAGGGCGTTCCCCTGCCCCCGCAGGCCCCCCAGCGGCCGGCCCAGGGCGCTCCGCCCCATCTGCCCGCGCAGCAGCCCATGCCCCCTGCGCCACAGCAACAGCAACAGCAACAGCAACAGCAGGCCCCCGCGCAGGGACAGCCCATCGACCCGCGTACCGGGGCAGCCTGGCCGACGCCGGTGACCCACGACCAGCGCGAGCGTTCCGTGCCCGGCGCCCCGCTCGGCTACACGGCGGCGGTGGAACTCTCCTCCGACCGACTCGTCCGGGGCAAGCAGAAGGCGAAGAGCAGCCGTACGCCGTCCGGCGCGGCCCGCTTCAAGCTGGGCGGCAAGAAGGAGGAGGCCGAGCGGCAGCGCAAGCTCGACCTGATCCGTACACCCGTGCTGTCCTGCTACCGGATCGCGGTCATCAGCCTCAAGGGCGGCGTCGGCAAGACCACGACGACCACCGCCCTCGGCGCGACCCTGGCCACCGAGCGCCAGGACAAGATCCTCGCCATCGACGCCAACCCGGACGCGGGCACGCTCGGCCGCCGGGTGCGACGGGAGACCGGGGCCACCATCCGTGACCTGGTCCAGGCGATCCCGTACCTCAACTCGTACATGGACATCCGCCGCTTCACCTCCCAGGCGCCCTCCGGCCTGGAGATCATCGCCAACGACGTGGACCCGGCGGTCTCCACGACGTTCAACGACGAGGACTACCGGCGCGCCATCGACGTGCTGGGCAAGCAGTACCCGATCATCCTCACCGACTCGGGCACCGGTCTGCTCTACAGCGCGATGCGTGGAGTGCTGGACCTCGCCGACCAGTTGATCATCATCTCGACGCCGTCGGTCGACGGTGCGTCCAGCGCGTCCACCACGCTGGACTGGCTGTCGGCGCACGGGTACGCGGAACTCGTGCAGCGTTCCATCACCGTGATCTCCGGTGTCCGGGAGACCGGCAAGATGATCAAGGTCGATGACATCGTGCAGCACTTCGAGACACGCTGCCGCGGCGTGGTCGTCGTACCGTTCGACGAGCATCTGGCGGCGGGCGCCGAGGTCGACCTCGACATGATGCGCCCCAAGACCCGCGAGGCGTACTTCAATCTGTCCGCCATGGTCGCCGAGGACTTCGCACGCGCCCAGCAGCAACAGGGACTGTGGACGTCGAACGGCGCCAACCCGCCCCCGCAGTACGCCCCGCCGATGCCCGGCCAGCAGCAGTACGCCCCTCAGCAGCAGCCCCAGCAGCCCTACCCACCGCAGCAACAGCCGCCGTACGGTGGCCCGCAGCCCCAGCAGCCTTATCCGCCGCACGCCGGCCCCGGAGTGCAACAGAACGGCTGGCAGCAGTCGTTGCCCTCCCAGGCGCAGTCCGCGGCGAGCCCGGCCGGCCCGCCGCAGCCGCACCAGCAGCCCGGACAGCCAGGTCACCCGGGTCAGCCGACCCCGCCCGAGCCGCAGAGTCCCCTCCCGCCCGCCGGTTGGCCGCAGCAGCCGCCGCCAGCGCCTCAGCAGTAAGGCAACAGAGGTCTGAACCAATGAGGGCCCGCACCGTCTCCACGGTGCGGGCCCTCCGCGCATTCCCGCAGACCACAAGCCGTTTCGATGACCGTTGACGCGGCTCGACAACCGCTGATAAACCTTCGCTTCACCAGCTGGCGAACCACAGATCAACCCGCCTTCTCCGTGCGAGTCATGACGCGAGGTCCCTGACCATGGTCGAAAGAGTTCCACCACCCTCCGCCCAGCCACGCTCACGTCTGCGTGTCCTCCTGGCCTCCGGTGCCGCCGCTCTGGCGCTGACCGCCGGATCCATCGTCCCGGGCGTGCCCCTGGGTGCCGCACCGCAGCAGGCGCAGGCCGCCGACAGCGGCAAGTCGACGCTGACCGTCGCCGTCGCTCAGAGCGTCGACTCCCTGAGCCCGTTCCTCGCTCAGAAGCTGATGAGCACGAGCATCAGCCGGCTCATGTACGACTTCCTGACGAACTACGACCCCAAGGACAACCACGCGGTCCCCGCCCTCGCCACCAAGTGGGAGCCGTCCGCGGACAAGTTGACCTGGACGTACACCATCCGGTCCGACTCCAAGTGGTCGGACGGCCGGCAGGCCACCGCCGAGGACGCGGCATGGACGTTCAACAAGATGATGACCGACGAGGGCGCCGCGCAGGCCAACGGCAACTTCGTCGCGAACTTCAAGAAGGTGACGGCTCCGAGCCCGACGCAGCTGGTCATCGAGCTCAAGGAGCCACAGGCCACCATGGCCGCGCTCGACGTGCCGATAGTCCCGAAGCACGTCTGGGAAAAGGTCGGTGACTTCTCCAAGTTCAACAACGACACGAAGTTCCCGATCGTCGGCAACGGGCCGTTCATCCTGACGGACTACAAGGTCGACCAGTACGTGAAGCTCAAGCCCAACAAGAGCTTCTGGCGCGGTGCGCCGAAGTTCGACGAGCTGGTCTTCAAGACGTACAAGGACCAGGACGCCGCGGTCGCCGCACTGCGCAAGGGCGAGGTCTCCTTCGTCGCCGGCTCCCCCGCGCTGACGCCCGCCCAGGCCGCGTCCCTCAAGGGCGAGAAGAATGTCAAGGTCAACGAGGGTCCGGGCCGCCGCTTCTTCGCGCTGGCCACCAACCCGGGCGCGCAGACCAAGGACGGCAAGAAGTTCGGCGACGGCAACAAGGCCCTTCTCGACCAGAAGGTGCGCCAGGCCCTCTTCCTGTCGATCGACCGCAAGACCATCATCGACAAGGTCTTCCAGGGCCACGCCGTCGAGGGTCAGGGCTACATCCCGCCGCGCTTCTCCACGTACTTCTGGCAGCCCTCCGCCGACCAGAGCCTCGCCTACGACCCGGCCAAGGCGGCCAAGCTCCTCGACGAGGCGGGCTACCGGCTCAAGGGCGACCAGCGCGTCGGCAAGGACGGCAAGCCGCTCGACCTGCGCATCCTGTGCCACGCCACGGACCCGAACGACAAGGCAATAGGGAAGTACCTCAAGGAGTGGTGGGGCAAGCTCGGCATCGGGCTCAAGGTCGACTGTCTCGACGACGTCTCGGTGCCGTGGTACGCCGGTGAGTACGACCTCGCCTTCGACGGCTGGTCGGTCAACCCGGACCCGGACTTCATCCTCGGCATCCACACCTGTGACGCCCTGCCGGCGAAGGCCAAGGAGAGCGCCACCACCGACAACTTCATCTGCGACAAGACGTACGACGAGCTCTACAAGAAGCAACTCGCCGAGTACGACCCGGCCAAGCGTGCGGACATCGTCAAGCAGATGCAGTCGTGGATGTACGACTCGGGGTACATGAACATCATCGCGTACCCGAACGCGGTCGAGGCCTACCGCACCGACCAGATCAAGTCGATCAAGACCATGCCCGAGGCGGCGGGCAACATCTACGGCCAGGACGGGTACTGGAGCTGGTGGTCGGCCGTTCCGGCGGGCAGCAGCAGTTCGGACAGCTCCGGCGGGTCCGGCTCCACCGGAGTCGTCGTAGGGATCATCGTGGTGGTCGTGGTACTCGCCGGTGGCGGACTGTTCATCGCGATGCGCCGCCGCACCACTGCGGACGACCGGGAGTAGTCACGCGGACGGATGGAGAGGGCCGGCCGGGGCGGCGCGCCGCCGCCCCGCCGGTTTCCTCCAAGTGCAGCACGAGTAACGAGAGTTCCCCATGACAGCTGAAAGCACTCCGGCGCTCGTGCAGATCGCGGATGCGGACACCGAAGGTCCGGCTCAGGCCGGCCCGGCGGCCGCCCGCGGCCCACGGGCGCGTAACACCAAGGCCTACCTCCAGTACGTGGCGGCCAAGATCGTGGGAGCGGCCGTCTCCCTGTTCGCGGTCCTGGTCACCAGCTTCTTCCTCTTCCGGCTCATTCCCAGCGACCCGGTGAAGCAGATGACGGGCGGCCGTCCCGTCTCCGCCGAACAGCTCCAGTCGCTGCGTCATCAGTTCGGCCTCGACCAGCCGATGTGGCGGCAGTTCACCAGCTACGTCGGCGACGCCCTCACGGGCGACTTCGGCACTTCGTTCCAGTTCCACACGCCCGTCATCGACAAGATCACCGAGGCGCTCCCCGCGACCCTTCTCCTCACCGGCACGTCGTACGTCCTGTACACCGCGCTCGGCATCTGGCTCGGCACCCGTACCGCGTGGCGCAACGGCTCCATGAGCGACCGCTTCAACACGGCCTTCGCGCTGACGCTCTACTCGGTGCCGTCGTTCTGGCTGGGCCTGCTCCTGATCATCGTCTTCTCGGTGGGCATCGGACCGATCCCCGGGATGTTCCCGACCGGCGGAATGCAATCGGGCGGCGAGAGCGGATTCGCGTACATCCTCGATGTGGCGCATCACCTGGTCCTCCCGGTGATCACGCTGGTCGCGGTCGGGTACGCGCAGACGCTTCTGGTGATGCGCTCCTCACTGCTGGACGAGATGGGCAGCGACTATCTGACGACGGCCCGCGCGAAGGGGCTGCGGGACGACGTCGTACGCCGCAAGCACGCCGTGCCGAACGCGATGCTGCCGACGTTCACGCTGATGTTCGTGAACCTGGGGCATGTGGTCGCCGGGCAGATCCTGGTCGAGACGGTGTTCTCCTGGCCCGGCCTCGGCGGTCTCTTCTACCAGGCGCTCAGCGTGCCCGATCTTCCCCTCGTGCAAGGGCTGTTCTTCGTCTTCGCCACCGCTGTGATCCTGGCGAACACCCTTGCAGATGTGCTCTATCCGCTGCTCGATCCCCGGGTGGGCCGATGACGACCGAATCCATGCCCACGCCCACGAAGGCCGAACCGGCCGGGAATCCGCGGGCGCTGGCCCGCGCCCGCAAGCGGCAGTCCGCCGCCCGGTTCTGGCGGGAGTACCGCAAGCACAGGAGCGGATTGTGGGGTCTGGGCGCCCTCGTCCTGATCGCGCTGATCGCTCTGTTCGCGCCGCAGCTCGTCGGCGCCGACTCCCAGAGCGTCACCGACGCGCCCGGCGGGGCGCTGGAGTCTCCGAGCGGTGAATTCCCGCTCGGCACCGATCAGTTCGGACGCAGCGTGCTGGCCCTGCTGGTCTGGGGCACCCGTGTCTCATTGACGGTGGGCCTGCTCGCTGCATTCCTGTGCGTCGCCATCGGCACGGTCGTCGGCATCGTCGCGGGGCACTTCCACGGCTGGTACTCGACGGTCCTGATGCGGATCACCGACTGGTTCCTGGTGATGCCGACCCTGGTCCTCGCGATCGCGCTCGCCACCGTGATGGACCGCTCGATGTGGACGGTCATCATCGCGATCGGCGTCACGACCTGGCCGACCACGGCCCGGCTGGTCCGCGCCCAGACCCTGGCCGTGGAGTCCCGCCCGTACATCGAGCGGGCCCGCGCCCTGGGCGGCGGCCATGGACACATCATGGTCCGGCACGTCCTGCCGAACGTGATGCCGCTGGTCCTCGCGCAGACCACGCTGGTGATCTCCAGCGCGATCCTCACCGAGGCCACCCTGGCGTTCCTCGGCCTGAGCGACCCGACCACCACCTCCTGGGGCGGCATGCTCCAGGACGCCCGTGAGGCGGGCGCGGTGAGCGCGGGCGACTGGTGGTACCTGGCGCCTCCCGGCATCGCCATCGCCCTGGTGGCCCTGTCATTCACGCTGTGCGGCCGCGCCATCGAGTCCGTCCTCAATCCCAAGCTGGGGGTGGCCCGTTGAGCACGACGAGCATCCACAAGTCGCCGCTTCTCGACGTACGGGACCTCACGGTGACGTACGCCGGTGGGGCGCAGGCGGTCCGCGGCGTGAACCTCACCGTCGACGCGGGGCAGAAGCTCGGCATCGCCGGTGAGTCGGGCTGCGGGAAGTCGACGCTGGCGCTCGCCCTGCTGCGACTGCTGCCCACCGGGACGAAGGTCTCCGGCGAGATCCTGCTGAACGGCGAGGACGTCCTCACCATGAAGTGGGGCCAGGTCAGGGCGGTGCGCTGGGCGGGGGCGTCGATCGTGTTCCAGGGCGCGATGCACTCGCTGAACGCGGTGCACCGCATCGGGGACCAGATCGCCGAGCCGATCCTGCTGCACCGGAAGGCGACTCAGGCGGGGGCGACGAAGAAGGTCGGCGAGCTCCTGGAACAGGTGGGACTGCCGGCCGCCCGTGCGAGCGCGTATCCGCACGAGCTCTCCGGCGGGCAGCGGCAGCGCGTGATGATCGCGATGGCGCTCGCCTGCGATCCCGGACTGATCATCGCGGACGAGCCGACCACGGCTCTCGATGTGATGATCCAGGCCCAGATCCTGCGGCTGATCGAGCAGTTGGTGTCCGAACAGGACCTCGGCCTGATCATGATCAGCCATGACCTCGCGGTGCTCTCGGACACCTGTGACCGGCTCGCGGTGATGTACGCGGGCCGGGTCGTGGAGGAGGGCCCGGCGTCCGAGGTCTACGAGAACGCGCACCACCCGTACGGCAAGGCCCTGTCCGGCGCGTTTCCGCGCATCGGTGACCCGGCCTCCCGGTTCGCGCCACGCGGGCTGCCCGGTGACCCGCCGGACCCGTCGGCGCTGCCCGGCGGCTGCACGTTCCATCCGCGCTGCCCGGTGGCCCTGGAGTCCTGCACGACGCAGGACCAGGAGCTGCGCGAGGCGGGGCCGGAGCGGCGGGCCGCCTGTGTGCTGGTGGAGGCGGGGGCGACGGCCACGTCCCCGGCCCGGCCGGATGCCGAGGAAGCAAGGTGCACATCATGACCACCACCACTCCCCTGCTCAGCGCGGAGGATCTGAAGGTCACCTTCCCAGGCCGGCGCGGGGCCGCACCGGCGCGGGCCGTGGACAGCGTGGATCTGGACATCCGGCCCGGCGAGATCGTCGCGCTGGTCGGCGAGTCGGGCTGCGGCAAGACGACGCTGGCGCGCTCGCTGCTGGGTCTGGTCCCGCCGACGTCCGGGCGGGTGACCTTCGGCGGGCAGCCGCTCGACTATGCGAGCCGTGCGCTGAAGGCGTACCGCAAGCGGGTCCAGCTGGTGCTCCAGGACCCCAGCGGTTCACTCAATCCGCGGCACACGGTGTACGACGCCGTCGCGGAGGGCCTGCGGATCCACGGGTACGGGGGCGACGAGCGGGCCGCCGTCGCCGAGGCGCTGTCGCGGGCGGGACTGCGCCCTCCGGAGCGGTTCTTCCTGCGCTATCCGCACGAGCTGTCGGGCGGCCAGCGCCAGCGGGTCGTGATCGCGGGCGCGCTCGTGCTGGAGCCCGAACTCATCGTGGCCGACGAGCCGGTGGCCTCGCTGGACGCTTCGGTGCGGGGCGAGATCCTGGCCCTGCTGCTGCGGTTGCGGGACGAGCTCGGCCTGTCCGCACTGGTGGTCACGCACGACCTCGGCCTGGCGTGGAACATCGCCGACCGGGTCGCGGTGATGTACCTCGGGAGGATCGTGGAGACGGGCGAGGTGGAGCAGATCCTCACCTCTCCGCAGCACCCGTACACCCAGGCATTGTTGTCGGTGCTGCCGGAGTCCGGGGACGATCCGGCAATTCTCACCGGCGAGCCGCCGGACCCGTCCAAGGTGCCGTCCGGGTGCCGGTTCCACGTCCGCTGCCAGGTACTGGCCTCGGGCGAGGCGGAGCGGGCGGGCGTCGCGGACGCGTGCCGTACGAAGGATCTGCCGGTGCTCGCGGGCGGCGGGCAGACCCAGGTGGCGTGCCACTGGGCGACCGCGGCGGCGCAGGCGCGGGCGTAGCACGGTGACGGGGCACGCGAGCCCGCCGGGATCCGAACGAAAGGCCCTGAGGGTCTTCCGTTCGGATCAGGCCGGATCAGCGGGCGGGGCCGGTGTCGTGATCGCATGGTTCGCCGTGGAGACCACAAGGCGCACGCCTGAGGCGCTGAACGGCTGACATCTCGCGCGACCGGGCCGGGACCGTCGAGGACGGTCCCGGCCCGGTAGCGTGCGGCGAAGAGGTCAGCCGCGCTCGTACGCGGCGACCAGTTCGCTGCACCGCTTCACATCGGCGGCCATCGCCACGAGCAGCTCGTCGATCGAGTCGAACTTCAGCATCCCGCGCACGTACGCGAGGAAGTCCACCGAGACGTGAAGGCCGTACAGGTCGAGGCCGACGCGGTCGATCGCGTACGCCTCCACCGTCCGCTCGGTGCCGTCGAACTGCGGGTTCGTGCCGACCGAGATCGCGGCGGGCATCGCCTCGCCGTCCACATTGAGCCAGCCCGCGTAGACGCCGTCGGCGGGGATGGCGGTATGCGGCAGGGTCTCCACGTTGGCCGTGGGGAAGCCCATGTCGCGGCCGCGCTGCGCGCCGCGGACCACGATGCCCTCGACCCGGTGCGGCCGGCCCAGGATCTCGGCGGCGCCCGCGACATCGCCCTCGGCGACCAGTCGCCGGGTGAGTGTGGAGGAGAACGGCTCGCCGCCGCCCGCCTCACCGCTCACATACAGGTCTATGACCTCGACGCGGTAGTCGTAGGTCTCGCCGAATTCTGTGAGCAGCCGCACGTTCCCGGCGGCCTTGTGGCCGAAGCGGAAGTTGGGACCCTCGATGACCAGCTGCGCGTGCAGCTTGTCGACGAGCACCTTCACGATGAAGTCGGCCGGTGCCAGCTTCGAGAACTCCGTGGTGAACGGCAGGATCAGCACCGCGTCCACCCCCAGCTCCGCCATCAGCTCGGCGCGCCGGTGGTGCGGGGCGAGCAGCGGCGGGTGGCTGCCGGGCCGCACGACCTCGCTGGGATGCGGGTCGAAGGTCACCACGACCGACGGCACGCCCAGCTCGCGGGCGCGCTCCACGGCCCGCCCGATGATCAGCTGGTGCCCGCGGTGCACCCCGTCATAGGAGCCGATGGTGACGACGCTGCGTCCCCAGTCCTGGGGGATGTCCTCCAAGCCACGCCAGCGCTGCACTGTGACCGCTCCTCGCCCGAACCTGTGTACGTGAGATTGCCTGTTACGCAGGTCTAAGACTGCCATGCTCACGCCCCACGGCCCGCATCGGCATCGTCTTCGGGCTCGCCAGGGCCTCCATCGTCCGCCGTGCGCTGGGGCCGACGAGCGCCGCCCACTCCTGCGGGGCGTCGGCCAGCCACCCGGTCACCAGGGCGGCGAATCCGGGCTCCTCACGAGCCAGTTCGACCAGTCGGCCGTCGAAGCGGACCGCGCCCTCGGGCGTGCGGACCAGGAGCATCCCGGTGCGGTGGACCAGCGCACGGGTACGCGCCGGTGCGCGGGCGCCGGAGCCGGTCGCGGCGGCCCGCAGCAGCGCGTCGAGCACGGCCGGCTCGCGGTGGGCCTCCTGCTCGAAGTCCAGCAGGACCTCCAGCAGCTCGCCCCTGAGCTGTCCGGAGGCGGGGCTGCCCGGCGCGGCGAGCACCCCGGCGAGCGCACCGCGCACGGGCGGCGGCACCGGCCGGTCCCGCAGCAGTCCGGTCACCAGGGGCAGCAGCAGGGCGCGGGCGGCGGGTCCGTGCTCCAGCCGCCGGTCGATGTACGAGGCGGCGTGCACGGCGTCGTCCGGGTGGCTGTCGATGTACGCCCGCACGAGCCCGGCGGCGTGCAGCGCCAGCTCGGGCGCGTCGACCCCGGCGAGCGCGCACAGCGCCTCGCCCGCCCCGTCGCCGGGCCGGGTCAGCCGCTCCCGGAACGCGGCGAGAACCGGCTTCGGATGGGAGGACAGCGCGACGGCCAGCGCCTCGGCGGACAGCTGCGGCTCACCCGCGACAAAGGCCCGCAGCGCCTGCGGGAGGTGGCGGTCCCGGCTCCGTGGATCCTGTACGAGGAGGGTGAGCGCGGCCCCGTGCAAGGGGGCGTCGGCCGGGCGGGCCAGCAGGGCGAGGGCGGCCCCGCACAGCAGCTCGCGGTCGGCGTCACGCGTCGCATGCACGGCGGCGAGCAGGGCGTACGAGGCGGCGGCGGCCCGGCGGCCGGGCCTGCCCTCGTCGCGCGCCCAGCGGGCGACGGCGCGGCACAGCGCGGCGGGCTCGTCCTCGGCCAGCGCGGCGAGCAGCTCCTCTGCGCGGGGGTGGGCGGTCGAGACGAGCGCCTCGGTCAGGTCGTCGACGGCCAGGTCCCGACAGGCGTGGAGCAGCGCCTGAGCGGCCGCGGCCACGGTCGGGCGCATCGCACCCCCCTCCTCGGCGGGCAGCGGGCGCTCGTCGGTGAACCAGTCGCAGAGCAGCGGCTGCACGGCCCGGGGCCGGGCGGCGAGCCGCCGCGCGACGGCGTCCAGGAAGCGTTCGCCGCCGTCGCCGTCGGGATGCGGGTCACAGCCGTGGTCCCCGTCACCGCGGGAGGCTCCCCGGTGCGGGCCGTCGGCGGGGAGGAGACGCCGGAACAGATCGATCCGGTCCGCCTCCGGAAGTCTCAGGCGCCGCCAGAACCAGGGACCGAACTCCGCGTAGGTCCCCGTGCCCGTCGGCCCTCCTGCGGCGGCGCATCCGACGACGCGGTCGGCCAGCAGCCGCAGCACCCCGAGCTGGGTCCGGGCGTCGGGCACCCGCAGCAGGGTCTCCAAGAGCAGGTGGACCGCCCACCAGCGGGCGTCGTTGCGGGCCTCGGCGGGTGATCCCGGCTCCGGTGCCGACCGGTCGAGGGCCTCGATGAGGCCGGTCAGTCGGTGTGCCAGCGCTGCGGGCCCCTGCCTGCGGCCCAGGAGCAGCAGGGCCTGGATGACCGGGCCGGTGCGATGGCGCGGTACGGGCAGGGTGCGCGGTACGGTCGCCGGTGCGGCTTCCCCGGCGGCTCCCGGCGCGGGGACGCGGCTGAGCTCCGCTCGCGGCCCGTTCGGCCCCCGAAGCACCGCCACGACGTCCTGCACGGGCCCCGGGCCGCGCCCGGTACGCGGGCTCCGCGGCTGCGGAACACGGGCCTCCACCGCCCGTGCCGCGTCCTCTTTCGCCCGCCACCGGTGGACCAGCGCGTACAGCGCCGCGTCCAGGTCCAGGTGGGCGCCCTGCACCCAGTCCCCCAGCTCCTCGTGCGCGAAGCGGTAGCCCGCTCCCGCCGGCACGAGCAGGCCCTCGGCGAGGACCGCCGACGCCCAGCCGGTGCGCCAGGGGAACACCTCCTCGAACGCCACCCGGTCCAGCTCCCCCTGTCCCGGGCCCAGACAGCGCCGCGCCGCCTCGTGGACCTGCCCGGCCACCCGCGCGGCGAGCCGCCGGACCGCGCGGGCCCCGGGCGCCGGGCCCGACAGCGCCGCGACGCGGACCGCGATCCGCAGGCACATCAGATCCAGGTGGGCACCGAAGACGTCCTCCGCGTCGGGCCGCCCGGGGACGTCCCCGGGCAGCGCCTCGCGGACCTCCGCGAGCAGGCGCAGGGTGAGCGGGTGCCGGTCGTGGCCGGGGGCGAGCGCACCGGACGGAATGGCGTACCGCTCCCGGGCCTGTTCGGCCTGGCCCGCGGTGAGCTCGCCGATCCGGACCGCGGGCGGCAGCCGTCCGGCCGGCCTGGCGGGACGGTGCAGCGCACCGGCCGGGCAGAGCGCACCGGCGGTCTCCCAGTGCCCGGGCGCGCAGGCCATCACGAGCCGCGCCCCGTTCGCCCGCAGCCAGTCGACGGTGCCCGCGGTCCACCGGGCCGCCCCCTGGGCCAGTACGGGCGGCATCTCCTCGGGGCCGTCCAGCAGGACGAGCAGCGGGCTCCCGGACTCCGCGGCCAGCCGGGCCACCCCCTCGGCGGTGACGGTCGTCATGTCCCCCCTCGCCCCGGCTGCGGTGACGATCCGGCAGGACCGCCGGAGCGCTCGGGCGATCGCGTCGGCGACCGAGGAGTCGTCGGCCAGCAGATCGGCACCGCGGAGCCAGAGCGTGGGCGCCGGCACGGAGCCGCGGGCACGGCGGGCGGCGAACGCGGCCAGTTCGGTGGTACGGCCGGTGCCCGGCGCTCCGACGAGGCCGAAAACCACGGCGGGACCGGGCAGCGCGGACGAGGGACTGCCGGGCATCGAGAAGGCCGTCAACTCCGCGATCACATCCGGGCGTTCGACCGGGTCGGGGCAGGCGGCCGGACCACCCGCCGAGCCGAGCGAGGTCGCGGTGAGGTGCAGGGCGCCCGCGAGATTCAGGTCGCGTCCGTATCCGGGAACGCTCCTTGCGTTGCGCCACAGCAACGCGCCCAGCGGACCGTCGGCGTCCGCGCTCCCGAGCGGCACGGCGAAACCGGCGGCGGGATGTCCGGCACGCAGCGCGGTGCCCAGCACGGCGAGGACCGCGCCGCTGTCCGGGTCGAGGACGGGCCCGCCCACGGCGGCGCCGCCGAGCCGCAGCGCGTCCGAACCGTCCGTGCCCAGCGCCAGTTCCAGCGCGGCACCGATCCGATGGGCGCGCCCGTTCGCGGTGTACGTCACCGGGGCGGTGCCGAGCACTCGCGCCTCGCGCCAGCCGTGGGCGGCGATCGTCACGTACGTACCGGCGTCGATACGGTCCCGTGACGCGATCGGTGTCGGCTCCACGCCGAGCGCGAAGGGCCCCCCGGTACGCAGCAGGGCCAGGCCCTGTTCGGGCAGCGCGGTGACATCGGCGGCCCCGACGGGGCAGCTGCGGCCGTCCGTCCCGTACAGGACGAGCCGCGTGAGCCCCTCGGCCGCTTCATGACTGGTCACCACCGTGCCCCGGTCGTCCGCGACGAACCCGGTCCCCCGCGGCCGGCCGGTCTGATCGCAGATACGTACCAGCGCTGTCCGGTCCCCGCTTCCCATGGTCCGACGTTAGGTCGGCGATCACCGGCACGTGTACCACTCGGAGTAAATGCGCCCCTGAATGCACCCCCGATTCACTCCGAGCGCCTGCTCATCGGGGTGAATTCATGGCGCCCGGTGGACAGGAACCGTTGGGGGGATCGTGGAGCGGGCGAGGGGGCTCCGCCCGCTCCACGATGAGGCTCTCCGGCCCCGGGCCGCCCGTCAGGCGAAGACGGCGAGGCTCTTGGCCTTGCCCTTCTGCTCCTCGACGAGAACCAGGAAGCGCCCGTCGGGCCCGAAGACCCCGACCGGTCCCGGCGGGAAGGCGGGCATGTCCAGCCGCACCCCGTTCAGCAGCAGCTTGGCGCGCTTCTCGTCCACGTCCCAGCGGGGGAACGCCGAGGCGGCGGCCTCGGCCACCGGCATCACGGTCAGCTCCTGCTGATGCTGGTCGAGCGTCCGCGCCACGTCGAGACCGTACGGCCCGACGCGGGTGCGCCGCAGCGCCGTCAGATGCCCGCCGACGCCGAGCCCGGCGCCGAGGTCGCGGGCGATCGCGCGGATGTACGTGCCGGAGGAGCAGACGACGGAGACGACCAGGTCGACGACCGGCGTGCCGTCCTCGGCGACCTCCTGGCGGACGTCGTAGACGTTGAAGGACGAGATCGTCACCGGCCTGGCCGGGATCTCGAACTCCTCGCCGCCGCGCACCCTGGCGTAGGACCGCTTGCCGTCGATCTTGATGGCACTGACCTTGGACGGCACCTGCATGATCGGTCCGGTCAGGGCCGCGACCCCGGCGTCGATGCCGTCACGGGTCACACCGGAGGCGTCGGTGGACGAGGTGATCTCGCCCTCCGCGTCGTCGGTGACGGTGTCCTGGCCGAGCCGGATCGTACCCAGGTACTCCTTCTCGGTCAGTGCGAGATGGCCCAGCAGCTTGGTGGCCTTCTCGACACCGAGCACCAGAACGCCCGTCGCCATCGGGTCCAGCGTGCCGGCGTGGCCGACACGGCGGGTCCTGGCGATGCCGCGCATCTTGGCGACGACGTCGTGCGAGGTGAAGCCGGACGGCTTGTCGACGATGACGAGGCCGTCCTCCCGGGGCCCACCACCACCCTTGTCCGAGGTCGCAGTGCTCCCCCTCCCCTGATCCCGGGGCCCACCACCACCCTTGTCAGAGGCCGCCGCGCTCGCGCGCCCCTGACCGGGTGTCCTGTTCTGCGATGTCATTCGGAGGCGGTGTCCTCGTCGTTCTCGTCATCCGCCTTGCGATACGGGTCCGCGCCACCGGCGTACGTGGCGCCCGAGGACGCCTCACGCACCCGCGCGTCCGAGGCCCGTGCCCGGTCGAGGAGGTCCTCGATCGCCTTGGCATTCTCCGGGAGAGCGTCGGCCACGAAGGCCAGCGTGGGGGTGAACTTCGTCCCCGCCGCTGCACCGACCGCCGAACGCAGGATGCCCTTGGCGCTCTCCAGGCCGGCCGCCGCGCTCGCCCGCTCCTCGTCGTCGCCGTAGACCGTGTAGAAGACCGTGGCCTCCCGCAGGTCACCGGTGACCCGGGTGTCCGTGATCGTCACGTGCGTACCCAGACGGGGGTCCTTGATACCGCGCTGCAGTTTCTCGGCGACCACCTCCTGGATGAGGTCCGCCAGCTTTTTCGCCCGCGCGTTGTCGGCCACTGGTCCGTCTCCTTCTCAGCCTTGCTCAATCGTCTTCGTCGCTGTGCAGCCGCCGTCGTACGGAAAGCAGCTCCACTTCCGGCCGGGCGGCCACCAGCCGCTCGCACCGGTCCAGAACGTCTGTGAGGTGTCCGGTGTCCCCGGAGACCACGGCAAGGCCGATCTCGGCCCTGCGATGGAGATCCTGACTGCCCACCTCCGCCGCGCTCACCGCGAATTTGCGCTGGAGCTCGGCGACGATCGGGCGGACGACGGAGCGCTTCTCCTTCAACGACCGTACGTCGCCGAGAAGCAGATCGAAGGACAGTGTCCCCACATACATGTATGTCCGGATGTCCCGCCGGTTCGGGTTCGTGCCCTGCCATCGCTTGGCAGGAACACAAGAACCGTACACGGAACGGCCGGGGCCGATCGACGGAAATATGACCCGCCGACCGGCCCCGACTCTTGAAGAGAGGTCCGGGGTCTCCCCCCGGAAATCCCCGCGGATCAGCCTCGCGGCTTCTCGCGCATCTCGTACGTCGCGATGACGTCGTCGATCTTGATGTCGTTGAAGTTTCCGAGGTTGATACCGCCCTCGAAGCCTTCGCGGATCTCGGTGACGTCGTCCTTGAAGCGGCGCAGACCGGAGATGTTGAGGTTCTCCGCGATGACCTTGCCATCGCGCAGCAGGCGCGCCTTGGTGTTGCGCTTGACCTCGCCGGACCGGACCAGCACACCGGCGATGTTGCCCAGCTTGGACGAGCGGAAGATCTCGCGGATCTCCGCCGTGCCGAGCTCGACCTCTTCGTACTCCGGCTTGAGCATGCCCTTGAGGGCCGCCTCGATCTCCTCGATGGCCTGGTAGATCACCGAGTAGTAGCGGACGTCGACACCCTCGCGCTCCGCCATCTGCTGGGCACGCCCGGCAGCCCGGACGTTGAAGCCGATGACGATGGCGTCGGAGCCGGTCGCCAGGTCGATGTCCGACTCGGTGACCGCACCCACACCGCGGTGCAGGACCCGGATGTCGACCTCGTCGCCGACGTCGAGCTGGAGCAGCGAGGACTCGAGAGCCTCCACCGAACCGGACGCGTCGCCCTTGATGATGAGGTTGAGCTCCTGGACCAGACCGGCCTTGAGCGCCTCGTCCAGGTTCTCCAGGGAGAACCGGACACCCTTGCGGGCGAAGTTGGCGTTGCGCTCACGGGCGGCACGCTTCTCGGCGATCTGACGGGCCGTACGGTCCTCGTCGACCACCAGGAAGTTGTCGCCGGCACCCGGGACGTTGGTGAGACCGAGCACGAGGACGGGGGTCGACGGACCCGCTTCCTCGACGTTGTTGCCGTTGTCGTCGAGCATCGCCCGGACACGGCCGTACGCGTCGCCGACCACCATCGTGTCGCCGATGCGCAGCGTGCCGCGCTGGACCAGGACGGTCGAAACGGCACCGCGGCCGCGGTCGAGGTGGGACTCGATCGCAATACCCTGCGCGTCCTGCTCCGGGTTGGCCCGCAGGTCGAGCGAGGCGTCGGCGGTGAGGACGACGGCCTCCAGCAGTGCCTCGATGTTGAGGCCCTGCTTGGCGGAGATGTCGACGAACATCGTGTCGCCGCCGTACTCCTCGGCCACCAGACCGAACTCGGTGAGCTGACCGCGCACCTTGGTCGGGTCCGCGCCCTCGACGTCGATCTTGTTGACCGCGACCACGATCGGCACCTCGGCCGCCTTGGCGTGGTTCAGCGCCTCGATCGTCTGGGGCATCACACCGTCGTTCGCCGCCACCACGAGGATCGCGATGTCGGTGGACTTCGCACCACGGGCACGCATGGCGGTGAACGCCTCGTGACCCGGGGTGTCGATGAAGGTGATCCGGCGGTCCTCGCCGTTGACCTCGGAGGAGACCTGGTAGGCACCGATGTGCTGCGTGATGCCGCCGGCCTCGCCCGCGACGACGTTCGTCTTGCGGATCGCGTCCAGCAGTCGGGTCTTACCGTGGTCGACGTGACCCATGACGGTCACGACCGGCGGACGGGAGACCAGGGCCTCTTCGCCGCCCTCGTCCTCACCGAACTCGATGTCGAAGGACTCGAGCAGCTCGCGGTCCTCCTCCTCCGGGCTGACGATCTCAAGGACGTAGTTCATCTCGTCCGCGAGCAGCCTGAGGGTGTCGTCGGAGACGGACTGCGTCGCCGTGACCATCTCGCCGAGGTTCATCATCACGGCGACGAGCGACGCCGGGTTGGCGTTGATCTTCTCCGCGAAGTCGGTGAGGGAGGCACCGCGCGACAGACGGACGGACTGTCCGTTGCCGCGAGGCAGCATGACGCCGCCCACCGACGGGGCCTGCATGGCCTCGTACTCCTGGCGCCTCTGCCGCTTCGACTTGCGACCGCGACGCGCGGGACCGCCGGGACGGCCGAACGCACCCTGTGTGCCACCGCGGCCACCGGGGCCGCCGGGACGTCCACCGAAGCCGGGACGACCGCCGAAGCCGCCGCCACCACCGGGACGACCGGCACCGCCACCGCCACCGCCGCCACCGGGACGACCGGCGAAACCGCCGCCACCGCCACCGGGACCGGCCGGACGGCCTGCGAAGCCGCCGCCACCGGGACGACCGGCGCCACCGGGACGACCGCCGCCACCGGGACCACGGCCGCCGCCGGGGCCACCACCGGGGCGCGGGCCGGCAGCGGGACGCTGCGGCATCATGCCCGGGTTCGGACGGTTACCACCGGGGGCACCGCCCGGACGGGGAGCCTGCGGACGGGGCATGCCGCCCGGAGTGGGACGGGCGCCGCCCTGACCCTGGGGACGCGGGGCGCCACCGGGGCCGCCCTGCGGACGCGGGGCGCCCGGACGGTCCTGACCGCCACCGGGACGCGGGGCGCCACCGGGACGGGGCGCCTGCGGACGGGCCATGCCCGTCGAGCCACCGGAGGTGAAGGGGTTGTTGCCCGGACGGGGACCGGCCGGACGGGCGCCGGGGCGCGGGGCGCCCTGACCCGCGGGACGCGCGGGACGGTCGCCACGCTCGCCACCGCGACCGCCGTCACGCTGACCGCCGGACGGAGCCGGACGGGCGTGGCCGCCGGCAGGACGGGGCCCGGGGGTGGCGCCGGTGGGACGCGGGCCCTGCTGCTGCGGGGCAGCGGGCTGGGCCGGAGCCGGAGCCGAGAACTCGGCAGCGGGGACCGGAGTCACCGGGGCGGGCTTGGGCGCGGGCTTCGGGCCCGGCCGCGGTCCGGCGGACGGCGCGGAAGGCGCCGCGGGGGTGCTGCTCACCGGTGCGGCGGGGGCCGGCTTGGGGGCCGGGGCGCCGGGCTTCGGGGCAGCGGGACGTGCCGCAGCGGCCGGGGAGGGCGCTGCGGGCTTCGCGGGCGTCGCCTTGCGGGGCGCCCCAGGCTTGGCAGCGGACTTGCCGGCGTTGCCGCCGGGCCCCTGCAGTGCGTCAGTCAACTTGCGTACAACCGGCGCCTCGATCGTCGAGGACGCCGAACGGACGAATTCACCGAGCTCTTGGAGCTTGGCCATGACGACCTTGCTCTCGACGCCGAACTCCTTGGCGAGTTCGTATACCCGGACCTTAGCCACTTCGCTCCTTTTAGGTCCGGGTTACCGCCGGACCGTCGCTACTTCATGGGCGTACTCATCGCGTACTCATCGAGTGCTCATCGCAATCTCGACCTACTTCCAACTCGCGAGGTACCTGACCGCACGGGGTCCCGTGCCGTTCACTTCTTACGGTGTCGCCCGCTCGACGAACCGCTGCACTGCGGCGGGGTCGAACGGCCCCTTGGCCTTGAAGGCCCGGGGGAATGCCCGGCGGCGAACCGCCAGGTCCAGACAGACGGGGACGGGGTGTACATAGGCACCCCGGCCGGGCAGCGTACCGCGAGGATCGGGGACGCAGGCGTCCTCGTCCGCGACGATGCGCAGCAGCTCGCTCTTGGCCGCCCGCTCCCGGCATCCCACACAGGTTCGCTCAGGGCAAGCGCGGTCGTGCGTCCGGCCAGACACGGCTAAGTCTACCTCCCCGCACCGACCTCACCCCTTTGGGGCAAAAATCGAACGGATGTTGTCGTGTTCTCAGCGGCGTGCCGCTCAGATGTATTCCCCGGGGCCCGCACCCTCGCCCCCGGACGCCCGTTCCCGACGGTGTCCGGTGGTCCGGTGCGGGCCGGCTGTCCGCGTCGCCGGGTCAGCCGCGCTCGGAACGCTCACGGGCCCGCTCGGCCCGCTCACGGTCGGCGACATCGCGCTCGGCGTCGGTCTCGGTGTCCGGACGGATGTCGATGCGCCAGCCGGTGAGGCGGGCGGCGAGGCGGGCGTTCTGCCCCTCCTTGCCGATCGCCAGCGACAGCTGGTAGTCCGGAACGGTGACCCGGGCGGACCGTGCACCGAGGTCCACGACCTCGACCTGGCTCACCCGCGCGGGCGACAGGGCGTTGGCGACCATCTCGGCCGGGTCGTCCGACCAGTCCACGATGTCGATCTTCTCGCCGTGCAGCTCCGCCATGACGTTGCGCACCCGGCCGCCCATCGGGCCGATGCAGGCGCCCTTGGCGTTCAGCCCGGAGCGGGTCGAACGGACCGCGATCTTGGTGCGGTGACCCGCCTCGCGGGCGATCGCGCAGATCTCGACGGAACCGTCCGCGATCTCCGGGACCTCCAGCGCGAAGAGCTTCTTGACCAGGTTGGGGTGGGTCCGCGACAGCGTCACGGACGGACCGCGCACCCCCTTGGCCACGCGTACGACATAGGTGCGCAGGCGCAGACCGTGGGTGTACTCCTCGCCCGGCACCTGCTCCTGCACCGGCAGGATGGCTTCCAGCTTGCCGATGTCGACCAGGACGTTCTTCGGGTCCTTGCCCTGCTGGACGACACCGGTGACGACATCGCCCTCGTGGCCCGCGTACTCCCCGAACGTCCGGTCGTCCTCGGCGTCGCGCAGCCGCTGCAGGATGACCTGCTTGGCGGTGGTCGCGGCGATCCGGCCGAAGCCGGACGGGGTGTCGTCGAACTCCTTGGGCTCCTGGCCGGGTTCGAGGTCGGCCGGGTCCTCCTTCGCCCACACCGTCACATGGCCGCGCTCGTCGAGCTTCACGCGCGCGCGGCGGTGGCTTCCGTCCGTACGGTGGTAGGCGATGAGGAGGGCCGACTCGATCGCCTCGACGAGCACGTCGAAGGGGATCTCCTTGTCCTGTGCCAAGCCCTTCAAGAGCTTCACATCGATGTCCACGGCTACGCCTCCTCTTCCTTCTTGTCCTTGCGGCTGAATTCGATCTCCACGCGCGCCTTGGCGATCTCGTCGAAGGCGACCCGGCGGGACGTGGGCTTGCGGCCCTTGACGCCTGGGACTTCGAGGTCGAGCCCCTCCTCGTCCACGGCGAGGATGCGGGCCACCAGCTCACCGCCCTCGCGCAGCTGCAGCTTGGCCAGGCGGCCCGTGGCACGTACGTAGTGGCGGCGCTCCGTCAGCGGACGGTCGGCACCGGGCGAGCTGACTTCGAGGACGTACTCGTCGTCGCCCATCGCGTCGGTCTCGTCGAGCTTCTCGGAGATCGCGCGGCTCAGCTGGGCACAGGCGTCCAGCTCCACGCCCTCATCGGAGTCCACGACGATCCGCAGCACCCGGCGGCGGCCGGCCCGGGACACCTCGATCTCTTCGAGATCCAGCTGCTCGGCGCTGACGAGCGGTTCGAGCAGTCCGCGCAGCCTCTCGCTCTGGGTGGTGCTCATCCGGGTGACTCCTCGGCCGCGTGTGCTGTTGTGGGGATCTCGCGTGTCAGGTCAAAGGGTATCCGGTCCCGAGGGGTGTTGCCGTCCGCATGCTCCGCGACCGCGGGTACGCTCGCCTGCGGTGATCACTTCAGGACAGATCCAGTCAAGACAGGTGCAAGCCCGAAGGAGAACAAGTGCGGCGCACGGGGACGACGCGCAGAGGCGCGTTCACCGCGACGGGAGCGATCGCCTTGGGGGCGGTGCTGGCCGGCTGCGATGACGGGTCCGGGCAGCGGGAGGGCTCGGCCCGGCCCGACGGGGCGACCCCGGCCGAGCAGGCCTCGGCCGCGCGGGCGGAGCGGACGCTCCGGGCGGCTGCCGCCCGTACCAGCAGGGATCTGCTCGCCCGGTACGAACTGGTGGTCAAGGCCCACCCGGCGACCGCCGCCGGGCTCTCGCCGCTGCGAAACGCCGTGCGGGCCCACGTCAAGGCGCTGGCGCCCGATGGCGGCGGGACGCCGGCGTTCGCGCCGACCCGCGCGACCGGCGCCAGGGCCGCCGTCAAGGAACTGGCCGAGGCGGAGCGCCGCGCCTCGGACGCCCACACGGCGACGCTCCTGAAGGCCCCGCCGGAGCTGGCCCGGCTGCTGGCGTCGATCGCGGCGGCGAGCGCGGCGCACGCCTATCTGCTGACCGAACTGGCCAAGGAGACCTCGTCATGACCGCCGGGACACAGAAGGCGGCGCAGGCCGCCCTGGCCGCCGAACACGCGGCGGTGTACGGGTACGGAGTCGTCGGCGGCCGGATCGCCGACGGCCGCCAGGCCGAGGCCGCGGCGGGCTACCACGCGCACCGCGCCCGGCGCGACGCGCTGCAGCGGACCGTGGGTGACCTGGGCGGTGAACCGGTGGCCGCGCAGGCCGCGTACGCTCTGCCGTTCGCGGTGCCGGACCCGGCCGCGGCGGTGCGGCTGGCCGCCCTGCTGGAGGACCGGGTGGCGGACGTCTACTCCGATCTCGTACGGGCCGCCGAAGGGCCGCTCCGGCGGGAGGCGGCGGACGCGCTGCGGGAGGCCGCGGTGCGCGCGGTCCGCTGGCGGGGCAGCGGCGTACCCTTTCCCGGGCTCGCCGAGCGGACCGCCGACGGGTCCGGCACGACGGCGGGGTCCGACGCGAAGGCCGGGGCCGGCACGAAGGACGGGGCCGGTGTGAGGAACGGGACCGGCGCGACGCACTGAAGAAGCTCTGAAAGGGAACAAAGCACGTATGGGTTTCGAACCGCCGCAGCGTCTGGTGCGAGCGCTCGGCGAGTCGTACGGGGATTCCGCCGCCGACTGGCTCGCGCGCCTTCCCGCACTGACCGAACAAGCGCTGGCGTCGACCGGGCAGGAGTTGACCGTGGACCGGGTGGCCGCCCCCGGCGGCCGCAGCAGTCTGGTCCTGTTGGTGACATGCTCCGACGGCACCCCGGCAGCGCTGAAGATCGCCCCGTCCACGGCCGCGCCCGAGCTGGAGCAGGCGGCGCTCGCGCACTGGAACGGCTGGGGCGCGGTGCGGCTCGTCGCCACCGGCCCCGGCGCGCTGCTGCTCGAACGGCTGCACCCCGAGGTGTCACTGCGTTCACTGCCGGAGGCGAAGGCGCTGCTGGAGGCGGCGGGGACGGTGCGCCGGCTGTGGGTCGAGCCCCCGGCCGGCCATGGGTTCGAGACGGTCACCGAGCGGACCGCGCGCCGTACGGAGCCGATGCGGGCCTTCGCCGCGGCGGACCCGGCTCTGGAGCCACTGGTCTCCGCGGCGCTCGCGGCGCGTGCGGAGCTGGTCGCCGACTCCCCCGAACTCCTGCTGCTGCACGGCAACTTCCGCCAGAGCAAGGTGCTCGCGGGCGAGCGGGCGCCCTGGCTGACGGTCGGGCCTGAGCCGCTGGTCGGTGAGCGCGCCTACGATCTGGCGCGCCTGGTGCGCGACCGTGTCGAGGACCTGATCGCTTCCCCCGGCGGCGCGGTGACGGCCCGGCGCCGGATCAAGAAGCTCGCCGACTCGCTGGACGTGGACCGGGAACGGCTGCACGGCTGGACGCTGTTCCGTGCGGTGGAGTCGGGAACCCGGGCGCTGGCGGTCGGCCGTCGCCAGGAGGGCGAGCTGACGCTGGAGTTCGCGAGCTGGCTGTAGCGGGCACGGCAAGCCGCAGGCCCCCGCGCGCTGCGCGGGGGCCTGCGGCTTCGTCCGGTGTCAGCCCTGGACGGTGAGACGGGCGATCGCCTCGTCGACCGTGAGCTCCTCGCGCTCGCCCGTACGGCGGTCCTTGAGCTCCAGGACGCCTTCGGCCGAGCGGCGGCCCGCGACCAGGATCTTCGGGATGCCGATCAGCTCGGCGTCGGTGAACTTCACACCGGGCGAGACACCCGCGCGGTCGTCGACCATGACCCGCGCACCGGCGGCGGCGAGCTTGTCGGCGACATCGAGGGCCAGCTCCGTCTGGAGGGCCTTGCCCGCCGCGACGACATGGACATCGGCCGGGGCGATCTCACGGGGCCAGCACAGCCCCTGCTCGTCGGCGGTCTGCTCGGCGAGCGCGGCGACGGCGCGGGAGACGCCGATGCCGTACGAGCCCATGGTGACCCGGACCGGCTTGCCGTTCTGACCCAGCACATCGAGCTGGAAGGCGTCCGCGAACTTGCGGCCCAGCTGGAAGATGTGGCCGATCTCGATGGCGCGGTCCAGCTTGAGGCCGGTGCCGCACTTGGGGCACGGGTCGCCCTCCTGGACGACGACGACGTCGAGGTACTCGTCGACCTCGAAGTCACGCCCGGCGACGACGTTCTTCGCGTGGGTACCGGGCTTGTTCGCACCGGTGATCCAGGCGGTACCCGCGGCGATGCGGGGGTCGGCGATGTAGCGGACCTTCTCCAGGCCCTGCGGGCCGACGTAACCGCGGACCAGGTCGGGGCGGCCCTCGAAGTCCTCCGCGGTGACCAGCTCGACGACGGCGGGCGCGAGGTGCTCGCCCAGCTTGCCGAGGTCGACCTCGCGGTCGCCGGGCACGCCCACGGCGACGATCTCGCCGTCCACCTTGACCAGCAGGTTCTTCAGGGTCGCGGAGGCCGGGACACCCAGGTGCGCGGCGAGCGTCTCGATGGTCGGAGTGTCGGGGGTGTCCAGCTCCTCGACGGAGCCGTGCGCCGAGCCGTCCACGGCAGTGGCCTTGAAGGTGACTGCCTCGGTGTTGGCCGCGTAGTCGCAGGCGGGACAGTCGACGAAGGTGTCCTCACCGGCCGGGGCGGGGGCCAGGAACTCCTCGGAGGCCGAGCCGCCCATCGCGCCGGAGACGGCGGAGACGATGCGGTGGTCGAGGCCGAGCCGCTCGAAGATCCGGATGTAGGCGGCGCGGTGCAGCTGGTACGCCTCGACGAGCCCCTCGTCCGTGGTGTCGAAGGAGTACGAGTCCTTCATCTGGAACTCGCGGCCGCGCAGCACACCGGCGCGCGGGCGGGCCTCGTCCCGGTACTTGGTCTGGATCTGGTACAGGATCACGGGCAGGTCCTTGTAGGACGTGATCTGGTCCTTGACGACCTGCGTGAAGATCTCTTCGTGGGTCGGGCCGAGGAGGTACTCCGCGCCCTTGCGGTCCTTGAGCTTGAAGAGCAGATCGCCGTACTCGACGTAGCGGCCGCTGGCGTCGTACGACTCCTTCGGGAGCAGCGCGGGCAGCAGTACTTCCTGGCCGCCGATGGCGTCCATCTCCTCGCGCACGACGCGGGTGATGTTCTCCAGGACCTTCTTGCCCAGCGGCAGCCAGGTCCAGATTCCGGCAGCCGTGCGACGTACGTATCCGGCCCGGACGAGCAGCTTGTGGTTGAGCGTCTCGGCGTCCGCCGGGTCGTCGCGCAGTGTCTTGATCATCAATCGGGACATGCGCTGGACCTGGGCCATGATGAACTCCTGCTCGGAAGGGTGATGAGCAGGAGGTTAGCCGGGCGGCCCCGGTGGGCGGAAATCGATTGGTGCCGGCCTCGGGTTCTTTCGCCGTACGAGAAGCGCTGGGGTCTTTCGTTCACCGGTCCCCGCGAACCCGGCCCCTGCGAAGCAGCGGAAGCGGAGCTCCCATCACCGCGTACGGCTTGGGAGCGCTGGGAAAGAGCACCTGCCGGGCCAGGTCCTGGTATCCGAGACTGCGATACAGACCACGTGCCGGGCTGTCCGTGTCGATCGCGGAGAGGATGGACCGCGGCTGGTCGGCGGCGTCCGTGAGGGTGGTGATCAGCGAGCGGCCGATGCCCCGGTTCTGGAATTCCGGGAGGACGTGCAGTTCGGTGATGACGAACGAGTCGTCGAGCCAGTGTGCGGAGCCGGTGGCGCGCAGGTAGGGCTCGACGACGGTGGACCACCACTGGTGGCGTTCGTTCGGCATGCCGTAGACGAAGCCGACGAGCCGGCCGCCGGGAGTGGCGGCGCCCAGCGCGCGGGCGTGGGGGTGTTCGAGGTGTCTGAGAACGATGTGGCGCCGTACCTCGATCTCCTCCGGGGCCAGGCCGAAGGCGACGGCCTGCACGGCGAGCGCCTCGTCCACGCGTGCGGCGAGATCGATCGGTCCGATCCGGACGCTGGGAGTGCGGGGACCGCCCCCGGGAAGTGCTGCCATGGGCCGACCCTACTGGCCCGGACGGGGCGGGCGGTACGGGGTGGTGGAGCCGGTCGTCGACCGGTCAGAACAGCACGCTCATGAACGCGCCGGTCTCACGGAAGCCGACCCTGGCGTACGCCTTGCGCGCGGGGGTGTTGTAGTCGTTCACGTAGAGGCTGACGACGGGTGCGACGTCGGCCAGTGCGTAGCGCAGGACGGCCGCCATGCCGGTTTCGGAGAGTCCCCGGCCGCGGTGTTCGGGGGCGACCCAGACGCCCTGGATCTGGCAGGCCTGGGGGGTGGCCGCGCCGATCTCCGCCTTGAAGACGACCCGGCCGTCCTCGATCCGGGCGAAGGAGCGGCCGGCGCCGATGAGTTCGGCGACGCGTGCCTGGTAGAGGAGTCCGCCGTCGCCCGCGAGCGGGGAGATGCCTACCTCCTCGGTGAACATCGCCACGCACGCAGGCATCAGGACGTCCATCTCGTCCTTGCGCATCCGGCGGACCAGAGGGTCGGGGGTGACGTCGGCGGACGGGCTCTCGGTGACCATGAGCGGCTGATGGGCCCGGACCTCGCGGGCGGGGCCCCAGCCGGGTTCGAGGAGCCGCCACAGCTGAGCGGTGGGCTCCGCGGGGCCGACGATCGAGGAGCAGCGGCGGCCGGCCCGGCGGGCACGGTCGGCGAAGGCCCTGACCGCCTCGGGGGTGGCACAGATCGGTACGAGGTTGGCGCCGGAGTAGCACAGTGAGCGCAGCCGGCCGCCGGCGTACCAGCCCCACATCTCGCCACCGAGGCGCCATGGATCGAGACCTGCGATCCGGACCCGGGACGTCACGAACGCGTTGGCGACCGGTTCGCTCTCCAGGACGGCGAGAGCGGCGCCGAGGTCGCTGGGTTCGAGGACCCGGGTGGTGGTCTGCGTCAACACGAGGGGGCCTCACCATGCGGTCTGCTGATTTCCGCACTGTACCCAAAGAGGCTGGGTGGCGCCGCCCGTGCCCGGGAAGAGCGTTTGCGGGGCACCGTGAGGTCGCTCACGACCGCGCCCCGCCGGGCGGTGTACGTCCGGCGGGGCGCGGTGGGGCACTTCGTGGTTCAGCTGATGGAGACCTCGGGCTCGCCCGAGGCGACGCCGTCCTTCTCCATCTGTTCGGCGATCTTCAGGGCTTCCTCGATCAGCGTCTCGACGATCTTCGACTCCGGCACGGTCTTGATGACCTCGCCCTTCACGAAGATCTGCCCCTTGCCATTGCCCGAAGCGACACCCAGATCCGCCTCGCG
>NZ_JBIBYR010000041.1:0-49298 GCF_043083485.1 Streptomyces sp. NPDC014727
GCCCACTCCGTCAGATTCACGCCCTGACAACGACACTCACTCGCACATGGTTACGCTCACCTACCCGACCTCGATGCCCAGCAGTTGAAAACCCCCGCAGGACCGGTCCCGCGCACGGCGCGACGGCGGCCACCGGTCACCCGTACACCCACCACGTCGGCGACGCCCTGCGCGCCGTCAAGGTCTACGCCCGCGCCGCGTTCGGCGTCGTCGTCCTCGGCGAGTACGCGGAGGAGGCGGGCGTCCACCGCCGCGAGCACTGAGTACGCGCCACCTCCCCGCATGAGTCCCGGTATGAGTAGATGACCGGAGGCCGCCCGGCCCTGCGCCGCGATGGGGTGGCGGCATGGAGCGCAACCACGTTCACGCCTTCGCCGTCCCGCGAGTCCCGGCCGGCTCTGCCCCGACGCGTCCCGCCGTCCCCGCACGCAGCCCGAACGCCTGGATCGTCGCCACGGTCGCCACGGTCCTCTCCTCCTTCCTGACCTGCCTCGGGATGTTCGCCATCGGCTTCGCGGTGATGGCCACCGACAGCTGCGGCCCGGACAACTGCCCGTCGGACATCACGGTTCCCCTGGGCCTCATGGGCTACGGGCTGTACGCGACCCCGTTCGTCACGCCGCTCGCCCTGATTGCCGCCTGGGTGCTGCCGTGGCGTCCCGGCTGGGCCGCCGCCCGCCGGTGGGCGGCGTTGATCGCTGTGCTGCCGGGGTTGACGGCCGCGGGCGGCCTGGCCCTGCTCCTGACGCTCGGCGGCTGACTCCCCTCAGCCGTCGGCCAGCAGCTCGTCCGCGTCCACGATCCGGTACGCGTACCCCTGCTCGGCCAGGAACCGCTGGCGGTGCGCCGCGAAGTCCTGGTCGATCGTGTCGCGGGCGACCACCGAGTAGAAGCGCGCCTCGTGCCCGTCGGCCTTCGGCCGCAGCACCCGGCCGAGCCGCTGCGCCTCCTCCTGCCGCGAACCGAACGTCCCCGACACCTGGATGGCGACGGTCGCCTCCGGCAGGTCGATGGAGAAGTTCGCGACCTTCGACACCACGAGGACGCTGAGCTCGCCCTCCCGGAACGCGTCGAAGAGCTTCTCGCGCTGGGCGTTGCTCGTCTCGCCCTTGATCACCGGGGCGTCCAGATGCTCACCCAGTTCGTCGAGCTGGTCGATGTACTGCCCGATGACGAGGGTCTGCTCGCCCCGGTGCTTGCGTACGAGCGCCTCCGTCACCTTCCGCTTCGTGTCGGTCGTCGCACAGAACCGGTACTTCTCCTCGGTCTCCGCGGTGGCGTACGCGAGCCGCTCCGAGTCCGTCAGATTGACGCGCACCTCGACGCAGTCGGCGGGCGCGATGTAGCCCTGCGCCTCGATCTCCTTCCACGGGGCGTCGAACCGCTTGGGCCCGATCAGCGAGAAGACGTCCGACTCGCGGCCGTCCTCACGCACCAGCGTCGCCGTGAGACCGAGGCGCCGCCGCGCCTGCAGATCGGCGGTGAACTTGAAGACGGGCGCGGGCAGCAGATGCACCTCGTCGTAGATCACCAGACCCCAGTCGCGGGAGTCGAACAGCTCCAGATGCGGGTAGACGCCCTTCCGACGGGTCGTCAGCACCTGGTACGTGGCGATGGTGACCGGCCGGATCTCCTTGCGCGTACCGCTGTACTCGCCGACCTCGTCCTCGGTCAGCGAGGTCCGCTTCACCAGCTCGTGCTTCCACTGCCGGGCCGAGACGGTGTTCGTCACCAGGATCAGCGTGGTCGCCTTGGCCTGTGCCATCGCACCGGCCCCGACCAGCGTCTTGCCCGCACCGCAGGGCAGTACGACGACGCCCGAGCCACCGTGCCAGAAACCCTCGACGGCCTGTTTCTGGTACGGCCGCAGCGCCCAGCCGTCCTCCGCGAGCTCGATGGGGTGCGCCTCGCCGTCCACGTAGCCCGCGAGGTCCTCGGCGGGCCAGCCCAGCTTCAGCAGCGTCTGCTTGATCTGTCCGCGCTCCGAGGGGTGCACGGCGACGGTGTCCGGGTCGATCCGCGCCCCGACCAGCGGCTGGACCTTCTTCGACCGGAGGATCTCCTCCAGCACGGGCCGGTCGGTGGAGGTCAGGACCAGACCGTGCACCGGATGCTTGGAGAGCGTGAGGCGGCCGTACCTGGCCATCGTCTCGGCGATGTCGACGAGCAGCGCGTGCGGAACGGGGTAGCGCGAGTACTGCACGAGCGCGTCGACGACCTGCTCGGCGTCGTGCCCCGCGGCGCGCGCGTTCCACAGCCCGAGCGGGGTCAGCCGGTAGGTGTGGATGTGCTCGGGCGCCCGCTCCAGCTCGGCGAAGGGCGCGATGGCCCGTCGGCAGGCATCGGCCTGGTCGTGGTCGACTTCCAGGAGCAGTGTTTTGTCGCTCTGGACGATGAGGGGTCCGGTCACGCGCGTCGGCCCTTTCTGCTGCGGGGACGGCCGGGAACGGCCAAACGTCCAGTGTGCCGCATCCGGCGCAGGACCGGTCGGGCTCCGGGGGCGAGCCGATGCGTGGGAAGTGGACCGCCCCGGAAGGGTGACAAGCCTATGCAATGTCGTTTGCTAGGCAGTATTGTCAATTTCTGACGAGAGTGATTGGCAAACGACGTCATTCGATGCTTGGAGGGGCCGTAATGCTGCTTCGGTTCCAGGTGACGAATCATGCTTCGCTCCGGGAGGAGCAGGAGCTCTCTCTTGTCGCCACCGACCGCCATCCGGAGCGGGCCGAATCCCAGGTGCCGGGTGGTGATCACCACACGGTTCCCGTCGTGGCCGTCTACGGCACCAATGCCTCCGGGAAGTCGAACGTCATCGACTCCCTCGGCTGGATGCGATCGGCAGTGCTGTCGTCTTTCCGCCGTTGGGATCCCAGCGGCGGAGTTCCGCGTCGGCCGTTCGCGCTCCGGCGGGACGCGTCGGCACATCCCAGTTCGTTCGCCGTCGACTTCGTCGTGGACGGAGTGCATCACCAGTTCGGCTTCTCCGTCGATGACGACCGGGTGACCGAGGAGTGGCTCTACTACTACCCCGAGGGCCGACAGCGCCGCCTCTACGAGCGCGGATCCGACGGCGTCGTCAGTTTCGGGCGCTGGCTCACCGGGCGGCGCAAGCTGATCGCCGAGCTGTTGCGGCCGAACAGTCTCTATCTTTCGGTTGCGGCGGCCCAGGGACACGATCAGCTCGGGCAGGTGTTCCGCTGGTTCCGGTTCGGCTTGCGGATCGCGACGGACCACGATTTTCCGCAACGTCTCGACCAGACGGTCCGCCTCTGTCTCGACAACCGTGACCAGCACGAAGCGGCGCCTGTGATGGCCCTTCTCCGCTTTGCGGACCTCGGGGTGTCCGGGCTGGAGATCGAGGAATGGGACGAAGCGGCCAGGGAGGATCACAAGCGGATCACCCAGGCTCTGCGGGAAGCGCTGGGCGACAACGTCCACTTCCAGCAGGACCGCAGCCAGCAAGTGCGAGTCGAACACCGGACGGCGGACGGAGTCTTCCCACTCGATCTCGCGTCCGAATCGAGTGGAACGCGCACCTGGATCGGTCTGATCGGCCCCGTGATCACCACGCTGACGGGCGGCGGCGTGCTCTGCGTCGACGAGCTCGACGCGCGTCTGCATCCGTACCTGGTCGATGCACTGGTCGGCATGTTTCAGTCGCCCGAGATCAATCGGGCAGGAGCACAACTGGTGTTCAGCACGCACGAAGCGGCCCTGCTCGGCCGGAACGTCCGGACCGAACTCTTCAGGGACCAGGTGTGGTTCACGGAGAAGGACCCGCGGACACTTGCCACGCGGCTGTTCCCCATGACGGAGTTCTCGGTGCGTGACTCCGCGGAGAACCTGGAGAAGCGGTATCTGGGCGGACGCTATGGGGCAGTGCCGCACTTGGACGACGAACTGCTGCGGGACATGACCGCGGCGTTCCGGTATGGGGGTGGACGTGAAGCGGGGGAAGCCGCTGAAGCGGGCGGGAGGCGTGCATCCGGAGCAGCGTAGATTTCTGATCTACTGCGAGGGGGAACGCACGGAGGACCAATATTTCAAGGGCCTGAGAGCCGAATTACGTACTCTCCCGGTGGCCATTCGCCTCGGAGGTGAGCACGGAGAGCCGAAGTCGCTCGTACGTGCGGCGATCGATCACAAGAAGCGGGCCGTCCGTTCTCCGGAGGACCGGTGGATGGAGTACGATGAGGTCTGGTGCGTCATCGATGTCGAGGCGCCGGTCCCGCATCCAGGTCTGGATGAGGCGCTGCTGCTGGCGGAACGGAATGGGATCGCGGTGGCGCTCACCAATCCCTGCAGGAGGGATACGGACAGGCCAGGGACCGCGCGATGTCATTGCGGCAACGAGGGACACAGGGGCGCGCGCACAACCCGTGGACGGACGTGGACCGGCTGGTGGGGCTGCTGAAGGCGGCGCGGTACGGCCGGGCCTGAGACCCGGCCGCCCCGCGCCGGGCGCCGGATGAGTCAGGACGAGGCGCCGTCGGCCAGTTCGGCGACTCCGGTGATCCGGTGCAGCGGGTACGTGCGGACCTCGTCGGCCGTGTGGTCGTACGCCGTGACGAAGCCGCCCTCGACCCGGACCGGGGCGATGACGCGCTGGCTGGCCGCGCCGTCCGCGTTGACGTAGCCGATCCAGATCGCCGAGCCGGTCATCGCGGCGGCCTGGACGGTGGCGAGGGTCTCGGCGGAGGTCGTACGGGGCAGGGAGCCGGGCGTGGCGGCGGGCGCGTCGGCCGGGTCCTTGCGGACCACCGTGGCGGCCGTGTCCCCGGCGCGGATCGCCCGGACGGCCGCGCCGAGCAGGGTCGCGTCCGGGACCGGAGGGCCCTCGGGCACGGGGACGGGGGGTGTGCGGGGCGGCGTGCGACGGGCGCCCGCGCGGGTGATCAGGACGTCGCCCTCGGCGGACTCGGCGGCCGGCGCGTAGCCCATCTCCCGCAGCCCTTCGAGCAGGGACCCCGGGTCGACCTGGGCGGCCAGGGCCGTCGGTGCCAGGCGGCGCAGGCGCAGTGTGGCCGAGCGCCTGTCGGCGAGGATCTCGTTCAGCACGGCCTCGTCGTCGCAGCGCACGTACGAGGAGGCGGCGCCGATCCGCAGATGGCCGTGGCGGCGGGCGACGTCGTCGATGAGGTAGCTGAGCGGCTGCGGCACCGGCGTGCGGCTGTGGGCGGCGAGGAAGGCGTGCAGGTCGGCCGCGGACTGTCCGGCGTCCAGGGCCCGGCGCACGGAGCCGGGGGTGAAGCGGTAGACCGTCGCGCCGCCCTTCGACTCGATGTCCGCGAGGGCGGAGAGCATGTCCGCCAGCGGGCGCTCCAGCGGACCGGGGGCGACGGCCGTCAGGTCGGCCTGGAGCAGGACGTGGTCCAGGGGCTCCGGGATGAGGGGCGCGAGCAGCGCGGCGGCCTCGGCGGGGCCGGAGTCGAGCAGGGCGCGGGTGTGCGCGGCGAGTGCGCCGCGGCCGGTGATGCCGAGCAGTTCGGACTCGTTGAGCGTCCACAGGGCGATCCGGGACCGCAGGTCGGTGGTGTCCCCGACGGAGGCGGACGCGCCGCGCAGCGGGCGTTCCCAGCGGAGCCGGGCGAGCACGGTCTCCGGGTCGGGGGCGGTGCCCGGCTCCAGGGAGGTGAGGAGGGCCAGGATCCGGTGGCGGACCTCGGGCGCGGCGGAGCGGTCGAGGTCGGGGCCGAGGGCGGACAGGACCCGGCCCTTGGCGTCCTGGCCGCCGACCAGTCCGGGCGTACGGGTCGCGGCGAGCCAGGCGGTGGCGAGGCGCGCCCAGCGGTCCTGGGCGGGGAGTTCGGCCCAGTCGTCGTAGGCGGGCGTCGGCGCGTACCGTTCGTCGGCCTCGCCGTCGGAGGCCAGTAGCCCGGCCGCGTAGGCGAGTTCGGTCCAGAACGCGGCGACCGGCTCGGAGACGTCGAGGGCGGTGGCGGTCCGTTTCAGGTCGCGGACACTGAGGCCGCCGGCCCGCAGTATCGCGGGCCCGCCGCCGTTCCAGTTCTTCAGCAGCTCCTCGACGGTGCTCACCGCCAGGAACGCCTGGCCGGCCGCGGCGCTGTCCACAGCCTGGGGATCACGGTGGGCGACCGCCTCCACGGCCGGCGGACGCGGTTCCGGCACCCGGTGGGCGCGCCCGGCCCGCAGATGCAGGGCGGCCTCGCGCGGCAGCACCACGGTGCGGGTCGACACGGGCAGCAGCAGCCCGTGGTCGCGCAGCCATTTCACCGGCGGGGTGGGGTTCGGGGTCACTTCCCCGTACGGCGGCCCCCACACCAGCCGGTCCAGCACGGACAGGGCCTCGGCGGGGGCGGTGTCCAGCAGCTCGCCCATCCTGGCCCGGTCGGTGAAGAGCGCCGACAGGGACGTCACCGCGGAGACCGGATCGTGGGTGGTGGGCAGACCGGCCGCCGCCAGGATCTCCTGGAGGCGGCCCGGCGACATCCCGGCGGTCGCCTCCGCGACGGTCGGGCCCAGGCCGGTGGGGGAGGGGTGCTGCGGGGACGGCGCGAGGAGTTCGCGCGCGGTGCGCACCAGCCGCAGCCGGTCGTCCTCGCCCCAGACGAGGGCCTGTTCGCGCAGCGTGTCCAGGGCGGCGGGCAGCGCGTCCCCGATCGCCGTGTCAGCGCCGCCCCGGGGCTCGCCGTCGTCCCGGCCGTCGCCGGTGAGGAGGCCGAGCAGCGTCTCGTACGGGGCGGGGTCGGGAGCCACGGCGAGCGCCTCGGCCGTCTGCAGGGCGAACCGGTCGAGGTGCTCCAGCGCGCGTACGACGGAGGCACGCGTGCCGGCTCTCGTCGCGAGCTGGGTGATGTCGCCCGGCACGGGGGTGAGGAGATCGGGGCGGGCGCGCAGCAGCCCCGCCAGCGATTCGTCGTCCCGGGCGCGGAGGGCCTCGGCGAGCGTCCGCGGTGGTGTGGTCGTCCCCATCCGTCCCACGGTAGTCGTTCCGGACAGGCCTGAGGGCGCTACCGTCGGTGCAGGGCCGCAGAGGGGAACCATCACGTGGGCATCGAGAGCGACCAGCTCGTCTACGACTATCTGAGCCGGGTCGGGGACCTGGCGCAGCAGCAACAGCTGTCCTCGGGAGCCCGGATGAGGCTCGTCGCGACGCTCCGGGGCGAGATCGACCGGCAGCGCGAGAAGCAGTCCGGGGACACTCCGGCGGTGGTCCGCCGCATCATCGGGAGGCTCGGCACGCCGGACGAACTGGTCGCCGCGGCGGCCGCGTCGGCGGACGGCACGGTGGAGCTGCCGCAGGGGCCGGGACCCGTCGTGGGGGAGGGCGGCGGCATCCCCCGGCCGCGCCGGGGAATGCTCCGGAAAGACGGTTCCGGCCGGGGCGCGTCGCCGGTGCGGGCGGAGACCTCGGACGGGGAGTTCTCGGACGCGGAGGCGGGGCGTGCCGAGGAGTCCGCACCGTCCGCGGCCCCGGAACCGGCCGGGCGGGTGCCCTCGCCGCCGCACATGGCCGGTTCGGACGAGCTGGGCCGGTCCGGCAACGAGCCCGACTGGTGGCGCGTCGAGCCGGCGCCGTTCGGTGACGGGGTCGATGTACCGGGGTTCGTCGGCGGTGTCGAGATCCCGGACATGATGAAGCCGCCGTCCCCGGGCGGGGGCGCCGTGCCGCGTCCGCGCACGGGTGACGGTGATCCGGAGTACGACGAGCCGGACGGCGGTGACGGTCCCGCCGAGGACGACGGTCCCGGCGAGGCCCCGCGCCGCCGACGGTTCCCGGGGCTCGGCCGCCGCGCCGCGCGCGAGGGCGGTGCGACGGGCCGCGGTTTCTCCCACCCCTTGCTGCTGCTCGCCGCCGCGCTGCTGGTCGCGGGCGCCGTGATGGGCGCCTGGCCGGCCCTGGCCGGCGGCTGGCTGCTGGCGTACAGCTCGCGCAAGCTCTCCCGCGCGGAGGCGAAGTGGGCCGCGATGGGGCTGCCGGGCGTGGTCGTGGCGGGCGCCCTGGTCTGGCTGTGGGGCCGGACGACGGGCCGCTGGGGCGAACCCATCCCGGAGGACGGGATGGCGCAGGCGCTGAGCGGGGTCTGGCCGGTGGTGGTACGGACGGCCGCCGTGGCGTCGGCGGTGTTCCTGGTGTGGCGGGCGCGGAGGCGCGCGGGCTGAGAGGTCGTTCTCTCCCGGTGTTTCATCCCATGGATTGCGTTTCGTCCTGAGGTGTCGGGCCGGTGTCCGGCCCACCGTCTCCGCGGCCCGCAGCCGACGGACCGGGTCGGCTTACGGACAGTGTCGTGAAGCCGGCCCGGCGCACCGTCGGTTCCGCAGCTACGGGGTGACGATCATCAGGTCGGCCTGCAGCTCGTCGAGGATCCTGTCCGCGGCCGTGTAGCCGATGCCCGCGATCCACAGGCGGTCGTCGACCTTGAAGACCTTTTTGTTCCTGGACGCCGTCAGCCCCTTCCACAGGCCGCCGCTCATCGTCTTCGTCGCACCCGCCTTGTCCGGGTCGCCGTACGTCGACGTGAAGACGACATCCGCGTCCGCGAGGTCGATCTTCTCGGGGGACACGTCGTACGAGAAGCCGTCCTCGGCCTTGTCGGTGATCGCGGGGCGGCCCATGCCGACGTCGGCGAGGATCGAGCCGATGTAGTTCTGCTTGCCGTAGATGCGGATGTCGGCGCCCTCGACGAAGCGGACGAAGTTGACGTCCGTGGCAGCCGCCTTCTCCTTGCCGCCGATCGCCTCGGTCACCTTCGCGACATGGGCGTCGTACGAGGCGATGACCTTCTTCGCCTCGGCCTGCTTGCCGAGCGCGTCCGCGTGCAGCCGGAAGTTTTCCTTCCAGGCGGATCCGGTGGACTCCGTCATCACGGTGGGGGCGATGGCGCTGAGCTGTTCGTAACGGTCACCGTCACGGACCTTGCTGGTGAGGATGAGGTCCGGCTTCAGCGAGGCGACGGTCTCCATGTTGGGGTTGGCGATGTCGCCGACCTCCTTGATGCCCTTCGTGCGGCTCTCGGGCAGGTAGGAGGGGAAGCCGTCCTCCGTCGCCGAGTGCGTCGCCCCGACGGGCCGTACGCCGAGGCTGAGTGCGGAGTCCAGCTCACCGGTGTCGAGGACCACGACGCGTCGGGGGGCCACGGGGACCTCGACGTCGCCCATGACCGTCTTGACGGAGCGGGTCCTGGCGGCAGCTGCACCGGAGTCCTTGCCGGGGTCCGAGGAACCGCAGGCACAGAGCGCGAGCGCGCCGGACAGGGCGAGGGCGCCGGCGGTGAGGCCGCGGCGGCGGGTGAAGGTGGTCATGGACTGCCTTTCGTCGGTCGGGCCGGGTGCTGGGTCACGGGTGTACCGGCGGTGAGCCGTTGCGGGGCAGCCGGGCCCCGGGCCCGCCGGACACCCACCCGGGCCGGGAGCGGGGCACGGTTCACGCCGTCGGCGTGGCCTGCCACGGCGCACCCGGCACCACGAGCGGCGAACCCGTCACCGGGCACGGGACGATCACCGCGTCCAGGCCGAAGACCTCGCGCACGAGATCGGCGGTCACGATGTCGTCCGGGTGGCCCTCGGCGACGATCCGGCCCGCCTTCATGGCGACCAGGTGGTCCGCGTACCGGGCGGCCTGGTTGAGGTCGTGGAGCACGGTGACGACGGTCCGGCCGCGGGTGCCGTCCGCCGCCGGGGCGGTCAGCCGACGCACCAGGTCGAGGACTTCCACCTGGTGCGCGATGTCGAGGTACGTGGTCGGCTCGTCGAGCAGCAGCAGATCGGTCTCCTGGGCGAGCGCCATCGCGATCCAGACCCGCTGACGCTGCCCGCCGGACAACTCGTCCACCGACCGTTCGCCGAGCGCGGTGACGTCCGTACGCTCCATCGCCTCCGTCACCGCCCGCTCGTCCTCCTGGGACCACTGCTGCCACCAGTGCTGATGCGGCTGCCGGCCGCGGGCGACGAGGTCGGAGACCGTGATCGCCTCGGGGGCGACCGGGGTCTGCGGCAGCAGCCCGATCGACTGGGCGATCCTCCGCGTGGGGATCCTCGACAGTTCGGTGCCGTCCAGGAGCACCGCCCCGCCGCGCGGCTTGAGGAGCCGGCCGAGCGCGCGCAGGGTGGTCGACTTGCCGCAGGCGTTCGGCCCGACGATCACGGTGACCCGGCCGTCGGGCACATCGAGGTCCAGTTCGCGCACGACGGTGCGGTCCTCGTACGCGAGGGTCAGCCCTCGTGCGGTGAGCCGGCCGGCCGTGGTCGCCGCGGCCTCGGGCGCGTCAGGCGCGTCGGACGTACGGGTCGAGCTCATGCGGTGCCTCCACTACGGCCGCGGCCGCCGCCGTGACCTCGGACGATCAGCCAGATCAGATACGGGGCGCCGACCGCCGCCGTCAGAACGCCCACCGGAAGCTCGGTGGGCGAGAAGAGCCTGCGCGCCAGCAGATCCGCGAAGACCACGATCACCGCGCCGAGCAGCGCCGAGCAGAACAGCGGGATCTGCGCGGTACGGGTCATCCGGCGGGCGATCTGCGGCGCGAGCAGCGCCACGAAGTCGACCGGCCCGGCCGTCCCGGTCGCCACGGACGCCAGGATCACGCCGAGGGCGACGAGCCCCAGCCGTACGCGTCCCAGACGCACCCCGAGCGCCGTCGCGGTGTCGTCGTCCATCGAGACGGTGCGCTGGGCCCGCGCCGCCCACAGGACGGCCGGCAGGAGGATCAACAGCGTCCAGCCGATCGGCGCGGCCTCGGACCAGCCGCGGCCGTTGAGCGAGCCGGTCATCCAGACCTGCGCCTGCTGGGCGACCAGATAGTCGCCCTTCGTCATGAACAGCGTGGTCACCGACCGCAGCGCGATGGCGAAGCCGATACCGATGAGGACGAAGCGGGTCGCGTGCAGTCCGCCGCGCCAGGCGAAGACGTACACCAGCGCCGCCGCGGCCACCCCGCCGATGACGGACAGATACGGCAGCACGGTGTACGAGGTGACGCCGAAGGTCATCGCGCCGACCGTGAGCGCGCTCGCCCCCTGGCTGATGCCGATGATGTCGGGGCTGGCCAGCGGATTGCGGGCGACGGTCTGGATCAGCGCACCGGCGATCCCGAACGCCGCACCGACCAGCAGCCCCACGACCATCCGTGGCAGTCGCAGCGTGCCGACGACCAGCTCGTCGGGGGACGGCTGCCCGAGGATCACCTTCACGACCTCGCCGGGCGCGACGAAGCTCTCGCCGACGCAGAGATACGCGACACAGAGGGCGGCCAGCGCGACGAGGAGGGCCGCGGCGACGACGGCCGCGCGCCGGTGCAGCAGGAACCGGCCCCGCGCCCCGATCCGTACGACGTGGTACCCGGCGGGCCGCACCCGGACCGTGGTGCCGCTCATGCGGGCACCGCCTTCCGGCGCACCAGCACGACCAGGAACGGAACACCGATCAGTGCCGTCATCACGCCCGCCGGCACCTCGCTCGGCGGGAAGAGGACACGGCCGACGACATCGGAGACGAGCAGCATGACGGGTCCGATCAGCGCCGCCATCGGCAGCACCCAGCGGTGGTCGCTGCCGACGATCGCGCGGGCGATGTGCGGGACGGCGAGCCCGATGAACGCGATCGGACCGGCCGCCGCGACACCGACACCGGTCAGCACGGTGGCCCCGATGCCGCCGACGATCCGTACCGCGGCGACCTTCTGCCCGAGGCCCTTCGCCACGTCCTCGCCGAGCGCCAGCGCGTCCAGCCCCCGGGCGACGGACAGCACGAGCACGGTCCCGACCAGCATGAACGGCCAGATCTGCTGGGCCACATCGGCCTCGCGCCCGGCGATGGAGCCGACCTGCCAGAAGCGGAACTCGTCCAGCGCGGACGCCTTGGTCGTCAGCACCGCCGTCGTCACCGACACCAGCAGCGCGTTGATCGCGGCTCCGCCCAGGGCGAGCTTCACGGGGGTGGCGCCTCCGCGCCCGCTGGAGGCGACGGCGTACACGGCGACCGAGGCGATCGCGGCCCCCGCGAACGCGAACCACGCGTACCCGGTCAGGGTGTGGATTCCGGCGTACGCGATGGCCAGCACCACGCCCACCGAGGCGCCCTGACTGATGCCCAGGATGCCGGGGTCGGCGATGGGATTACGGGTGATGCCCTGGAGCACCGTGCCCGCGAGCGCCAGTGCCGCGCCGACCATCAGCCCGATCAGGGTCCGCGGTACCCGCATGTTCCGGATGACTTCGGCGGGGTCGGAGTGCCCGCCGTGCAGCAGGGCGTCGATCACCTCGGACGGGGGTATGGAACGGGCCCCCACGGCGAGACTGAGAAGGACCGCCACCAGCAGCGCCGCAACGGCCGCCGCTGTCGCGAGTGCGCGTCTGGGGCGGCGTGGTGCGACGGCTGACATGGGACCCAATCGAAAGGTGAAGCAAAGTTAGGCTTGGCTAAGTCTAAGCACCGCCGGTTCGGCGACCGAGGGCCCGTACCGCCAACGCCCTGCACCCGCCACACGCGACAATGGGCTTCATGCCTTCGCACCCGCTGATGGTCGGCTTCGACCTCGACATGACGCTCATCGACACCCGGCCCGGCATCAAGGCCGCCTACCTGGCCCTTTCCGCCGAGACGGGGACGCCGATCGACGCGGACCTGGTGGTGAGCAGGCTCGGGCCGCCCGTCGACGACGAGCTGCGCAACTGGTTCCCGGCCGACGCGGTGGCCGCCACCGCCGACCGCTACCGGGACATCTATCCCACCTACGCCATCACCCCGAGCCCCGCGCTGCCGGGCGCCCGGGAGTCGATCGCGGCGATCCGTGAGCGGGGCGGCCGGGCGATAGTCGTCACGGCCAAGCACCGGCCGAGCGCGGAGCTCCACCTCGCCCACCTCGGGATCGAGCCCGACGCGGTCATCGGCGGCCTGTGGGCGGAGGCCAAGGGCCGGGCGCTGCGTGAACACGGCGCGCACGTGTACGTGGGCGACCACACCGGCGACGTACGCGGCGCCCGCACGGCAGGGGCGCTGTCGGTCGCGGTCGCCACGGGCCCGTGCGACGCGGAGGAGCTCCGGGCGGCGGGCGCGGACGTCGTCCTGTCCTCGTTGTCGGAGTTCCCGTCCTGGCTGGACGGGTACCTGGACGGGGAAGCGGCGTAGGGCCTTCGGCGGGGCGGATCCACTGAGCGGCCATGCCTCCGGACGCTCCCGGGGCGGGCTGACGCCCCCGATCCACCTGGCTGCCGACGGCCGCTGTGCTTCGTCCTCGGGTCGCCACCCGTGTCGGACGGGGCTCCGGGACAACCTGATCGCGATCCGGAACATCTCCTCTCACAAGCCCGCGCCACACCGGTGCGGGACGGTGAACGAGGAGCCGGAGCATGGCCCGACGCCCCATCCGTCCGATCCGCCTTCGGGGGTTCCGTGTCGACTACCCCCGCCGGGGGAGAAGCAACTGGCGCCGCTGGGTCCCTTCGTGGCGGCAGGCGCTGAGCGGGATCCTGCTCGGAGCCGGAGCGCTGGCCGGGCTGTTCGCCGTGGTCTACGCATCCGTCGACATCCCGGACGAGAACACCGAGGCGCGCAGGCAGGGCACCGTCTACTACTGGGCGGACGGCAGCCAGATGGTGAGCGTGGGCGCGGTCGATCGGCAGAACGTCACGCTCGCCGACATACCCGACTCGGTGGAGCACGCGGTCATCGCCGCCGAGAACGAGACCTTCTACTCCGACTCGGGGGTATCGGCGAAGGGGATCGCCCGCGCGGCCGTCAGCATGGTCAAAGGCGGTGAGACCCAGGGCGGCTCCACCATCACCCAGCAGTACGTGAAGAACACCTATCTCAGCCAGGAGCAGTCGGCCACCCGGAAGTTCAAGGAGTTCTTCATCTCGCTGAAGCTGAGCAACAAGCAGAGCAAGAAGGACATCCTCCAGGGATATCTGAACACCAGCTGGTTCGGCCGCGGTGCCTACGGCATCCAGGCAGCGGCGCAGGCGTATTACGGAATCCCCGCGAAGGACCTCGACCCCAGCCAGGCGGCGCTGCTCGCGTCCCTGCTCAAGGGGGCGGAGCAGTTCGACCCCGCAGGCGGCAAAGGCAACCACGAACGCGCCGTCGACCGCTGGGAGTGGATCCTCGACCGGCAGGTGGAGATCGGCACGATGACGAAGGCCGAGCGGGCCGCGTACCAGAAGTTCCCCGAGCCGAGGCCGGCCGCCAAGCCGACCAGCCTCGGCGGCCAGACCGGCTATCTCGTCGACATCGCCAACAAGTACATCAAGAAGCGCTCGGGCCTGACCGACAAGGACCTCTTCCGGGGCGGCTACCGGGTGCACACCACCTTCGACAAGGCCAGGGTGGGGCAGCTGGAACGGGCTGTGCGGAGCGTGCGCAAGCGCGACCTCGACCCCAAGAAGCGCCCCGAGGACAAGTACGTCGAGGTCGGCGCCGCATCCGTGCGGTCCGACGGGGCCGTGGTCGCGGTGTACGGCGGAGCCGACGCGGTCACCCACTTCGCCAACAACGCCGACACCGCGGGCGTCCCCGTCGGCTCGGCCTTCAAGCCCTTCGTGCTGGCAGCGGCCCTTCAGCACGGCGACGGGATCACCCTGGACAGCGGCTACGACAGTGAGGGGCGTCTGATCAAGGACGGCCCGTACGCGGCGGTCCCCGCCCCGTCGGGTGCCGGTCCCGGCCAGGTGATGGTCACGGCGCCGACGCCCCTGCGCGAGGCGCTGGTCAAGTCGTCCAACGCAACCTTCGTGCTGCTCGGCAAGGGCATCGGGCTGAAGAAGGTGAAGGAACTGGCGGTATCGGCCGGGCTGCACGAGGAGAGCCTGGCCCGCCTGGACAAGTCCTTTCCCCTCGGCACGTCCACACCGAGCGCGGTCAGGATGGCGGACGCGTACACCGCCTTCAGCAACGACGGTATGAGGGCCGATCCCTACTCGGTGACCAGGATGACCCGGGACGGCGAGGTGGTCGAGGGCTTCGGGAAGCCCGAGCTGCGGCGCGCGATGGACGCCTCGGTGGCCAACGATGTGAACAACACCCTGGGGGCGGTGGCCCGGACGAGGCTGGGGCAGGACGGGAAGTTCGCCACGTTCGCCAGGCCCGAGGCTGCCGACGACCTCGCGGCGGGCACGACCGGCGAGGACGACCGGATGAAGTCGGCCTGGTTCATCGGCCACACCAAGGGGCTGACCACGGCCGTCACGATGTTCCGCAGCAAGCCGGGCACCCCTCAACTGCTGGGAATGCAGGGCGTGGGCGGACCCGATTCGGGGCGCGGCAATGTCTTCCCGCTCCGGATCTGGAGCGCCTACGCCACGGGGAGGTAGGCCCACCCCCGTTCGCGATCCCCCCGACGAGAGGGAGCGTCCCCACGCCACCGTCCGAGTGATCCCCTTCGAGGCCACGTACTGTCCGGGCTCGGGGCAATCCGTGTACTACGTACGCGGACCGGTACCCACACTCGATACCGCGCAGACGCGCCGGGGGCTGGGCGGATCTCCGCCCAGCCCCCACATCGCCTCGGAACGGGATCAGACGGCCGGCAGAGGCACAGCGCCGTACAGGGTCCAGTGGTCGGACTTGCCCGCGGTGGCGGAGACCGAGCACCGGGAGAACGTGTGCGGCGCGAAGATGTAGTCGAGCTTGCGTGTGGGGTTGCCGTTGGCGTCGGCGTTGGCGGTCGGCTTTCCGGTGCGCGGGGAGAGAAGCCCGTTCAGCTGGCCGCACTCCTGGTAGGCGTCGTAGACCGGATTGAGCGCCGTGCTCGGGCCGCCCTCGTCGACGGTCGCGTCCGGGACGGGCGGTACCAGGTTCAGGTCGCCGCCGAAGACGGGCCGGTAGCCCTTTGCCTTGAACGTGTTGGCGAGGTCCCGCAGCTGCACGGCCTGCTTGGTACGCCACGAGCCGTCGTTGTCGTCATAGCCCTTGCCGGCGCTGAAGTGGGCGGTGCATGCCATCACCGCGCGGGACGGAATGGACGCGCACAGGGCCGTGCGCTGCTCCTTGTCGGCGGGCGACGTGAGCTCGTACCGCCTGTACCAGGTGTTCTCGTCCGGGACGGCCAGAGCGATGCCGTAGGCGCCTCGGTCGGCGTTCGACTCACCGCCCATGGCGCACTGCTTCTGGATGAGCGGGCTGCCGCCGACGCGGTTGTGGATGGGCGCGAACCTCACGTCCCAGCCTCTGCCCGTCTGGGCTTCCAGCATCTCCTCGACACGCTTGGCGTGCTTCTCACAGAACTCCTGGAAGAAGATGACGTCCGGATATCCGCCGATGACCGAGCTGACCAGGCGTTCGCGAATCGCGTCGTTGAGTTCCTGGTACCCGGCCTCTCCTTGGTAGGGAGCCTGGTTCCATCCGCAGTTCCTGTTGGCGTTGGCGCAGACGTTCCAGGTCATCACGTTCAGGCTCGACGCGGGAGCCGATCCCGCGTACGGCGCCTCGGTCGGAGCGTCGACCGGCTCCAGCACGAATCGTGTTTCCTCGCCCGGGGTCAGTGTCATGGCACGTAGCGTGCCGTCCCCTGTCACGGCCACCCACCTGCCGGCGTATCCCGACTCGTCGACGGACTCGAAGGACACGCCCACCGAGCCGGCAGGGGAGTTCAGAAACGCGGGCGGGGTCGAGTAGTGCGCCGTGAACTGCTGCCAGCTGCCCAGCCGGTAGCCCCGGGCGCGAAGCATGCCGTTGCGGTCACCTGCGTCCTCGTACTCGGCGGTCGCGAAGAAGCCCGTGACCAGCGAGCGCAGACTCATCGTCGTGCCCGCGTGGTTGGTGTGGAGCGTGAACTTTTCCCAGGAACCGACCTTCTCGCTCCTGGCCTTCATCCGCCATTCGTACTGATCCGTGTCGTTCAACTCCACGGAGACGTACCTGCCCGTGAGTACCGACCGCAGTGCCCACTTCTGCCCCGCCGACTTCGCGACATCCACAGCATCCGCTGAGACGTCCGTGGCCGAGGCCACAGGTGCCGATGCGAGCGATACGCCCGCGATCAAGGCAAGCAGCGCGATCAGAAAACTCAACGTACGGCGCATGCCCCCTCCTTCTCATGCATGAATAAATGAAAAGCAGATCATAGGTTTCGCCCGCGGCGACTCCGCCGTCGGGCCGAGCCCGCAGTGGTCAGTGCCTTGGTCGACACACGGAGCGGCATGCCCGGTCCCGGAGCGTTCATGGTTCTCGCGACCCGGCCGACGAGGGGCGCCCGCACCACTGGCCGGGCCGTGACGGGGGCGGGTCGTCACACCATGAGAAACGAGCTCTTCAGGCAGGTGCGGGTTCACTGAACGCTGTACGACGGAGCCTCTTCCGTCTTGGCCGCGCATTCCACCCAGAGCAGTTTCCCGCCCTGCCCCGGCAGTCCGGTCCCCATGGGGTGGGCGCCCCAGCTCTCCGCGTAGAGGGTGACGAGGTACAGCCCCCGCCCGCGCTCGGCGAGCTCCTCCGGTGCTTCGGCGCTCCATCGGAAGGGGGCGGGGATGTGTGGGTTGGTGTCCCATACGCTCAGCCGGACACGGCTGCGCCCGGCATCGCGCAGGCGCAGGGAGTAGGCCCCCGAGGAGTGCAGATACGCGTTGGTGACGAGTTCGCTCGCCAACAGTTCGGCGATCTCGATGAGTTCACCCATGCCGTGCACGCGCAGGACGGTGCGGAGGGTGGAGCGGGCCACTCCGGGGGCGCGGGGATCCTGCGGGAGTTGGAGGGTGTACGCCCAGGGCGGGGATACCGTGGCACTGACCATGGAAGTCTCCGTTCACGGAGGGAAGTTGAATCATGGGTTTCCGGTTACCCGGTGACGAGGCCGCTCCGTCGAGCGGGGTACTTCCGGGCGGGTGGCCTGAGTCAGAGACTAGATTCTCTGCAAGTTCTATTTGCGCTGCAATGAGGAAACTGCATGCAGATCCCCTCGTGTGAGTGATGAGTCGAACTCAACCCCGCAAAGGAGGAGTTACATGGCAGGTAGATCGCCCCTAACCGGTCGGCGCATCCGAATCGCTACCGAACTGCGCAAATTGCGTGAGCGTGCCGGTCTCACGGCCACCGAGGCCGCCCGACTGCATGGCATCGGCCAGGGGCAGCTGAGCAACATCGAGACCGCCAGGTTCGGAGTGAGCGGCGAGCGGCTGCGCGCCATGGCGCAGAACTATGAGTGCTCCGACCATGTCTTCATCGAAGCCCTGGTCGACATGGTCAAGGACCGGAAGCCCGGCTGGTGGTCCGAGTACCAAGAGCTGCTGCCGACACCTCTCCTGGACCTTGCGGAACTGGAACACCACGCCGAACGGCTGCGCGGCGCCATCACGGCACACATTCCCGGGCTGCTCCAGAGCGCCGACCATGCGCGGGAGATCTTCCGGCAGCACGTCCCGAAGCTTCCGCCCTCGGACGTCGAGCACCGTGTCTCGTTCCGAACGAAGCGACAGGCAGTGCTGTGCGGGGCGGAGCCGACCCCGTACCAGGCGCTCATCCACGAGGCGGCGCTGCGTACCGAGGTCGGAGGCTCCGAGACGACACGGGCGCAGCTGCAGCACCTCCTCGACATGAGCGGGCAGGACCACATCACCATCCAGGTCATCCCGTTCAAGGCGGGCGCCATTCCAGGCTCAGGCCAGTCCATCTACTACGCGTGCGGTCCAGTCCCCGAGCTGGACACCGTCCACCTCGACCAGTCCCACGGCCTCGCGTTCCTTGATGCCGACACCCAACTCCGGAACTACCGGACCCTGTTCAGCAGGATTGAGGAGGCGGCGCTGTCGCCGGAAGACACCCGGGATCTCATCCACCACATCAGTCAGCACCTGTGAGGGGAGCATTCATGCCCACGTACGACCACTGGCAGAAGTCGTCCTACTGCGCTCAGGGGGACTCGTGCGTGCACGTCGCCGCGAGCAACAGCACGGTCGAACTCACCGAGAGCAGCGACCCCACCGGGGCGATACTCCGCACCACCCCCGCTGTGTGGACAGCCCTTGTACGCGCCGTCAAGGAGAGCCACCGCCATGACTGACCCTCGCATCTCCGCCGACCTCACCTGGATCCGCGCCGCCCCCGAGGGCGAGGAGGGCCCCGGCCCCTGGATCGAGATCGCCTTCGGCCCGGACGACCAGGTCCATCTACGGGAGACCAGTGACCCCGGGAACGTCGTGACGACGACCACGACGAAATGGGACGCCTTCGCCAAGGGCGTCGTGGCCGGCGAGTTCGACCACTTCGCCGAACTCGACGGCGAAGCCCCGGTGGCCCCGGCCTGACCTCACCGGGCAACGCCCCTCATCGCTCCGAACGACTGTGCGGCGCCATCACGGCCCACATTCCTGGGCCGGGTATGGATCGTCGTCGCGCTCACGGACGAGGTCGCTCGATCATGTGATCGCCGGACGTGAGGGCGGCCCCGTCGTACGCGGTGAGGCCGGCGATGAGGGTGTCGATACTGAAGGCGAAGCGGTCGTCCTGGGTTCCGGCCATGAGGGCGTCCGCGTTTTTGATCAGGTAGGGGAAGCGCGTGGGCGATGTGGCGGCGAAGGCCCGGCCGACCCCGGCGACGAACTGGGCTGCGCGGAGTTCTTCGGGGTCGCGGCCGCTGTCGTCACCGAAGCGTGTCCGTTTGAGGTAGGCGTCGTAAACAGTGCTCGCGACGTGGACGGAGAGGTGGTCGAGGGCCCAGGCGGCGGCACGAGGCGGCACGCCTGACTCGATCATGCTCTTGAGCAGCGCCTCCGCGGCGTCGAACATGCGCAGACTGTTGGGGATGTGCGCGAACGTCAGCCGGGCCAGATCGTTGTGACGGGCCAGGAGGGCGCGGCTGGTGTGGGCGTGGTTGCGCAGCATGCTCTTCCAGTCCTCGCCCTCGGGTATCGGCATCTGGTCGAGGACATGGTCGAGAACAGCGTGCAGTAGCGCGTCCTTGTTGTCGAAGTAGACGTAGAGGCTCGCGGGGCCGGTGTCGAACTCTGCCGCGACGCTCCGCATCGAGACCAAGTCGATTCCCTTGGTGTCGACGATCTGGAGGGCCACCTGGACGATCGCATCCCGACCAAGGGCGCGGTGGCGTCGCCGGGCTGAGCCGCGGGCGGGGGTGCCAGGCGAGCGCACCGCCTTGCGGGGTGGGTTCTGGGGAGGCATGAGCGAAGCATAGTTGACACGAACACTGTTCGTGAAGAACACTGTTCGTCGATTTTACGATCAGTGATCGTGAACCTCTTCTCGTCCAGATCTGGGGAAGACATGACTACGGTCTCTGCCGAGGGGCATGCCTCGGCGTCCGCGTCTGCGAAGGCCTACCCGCTGCGCCGGCGCGCCCTGGGGGTGATCCTCGCCGCGCAGGTGATGGACATGCTCGACTCGCTCGTCACCTCGGTCGCGGGCCCGAGCATCACGCGTGACCTGGGCGGCGGGCAGACCTTGATCCAGTGGCTGGGTGCCGCGTACACGATCGCCATGGCCGCGGGCCTGCTGATCGGCGGGCGGCTCGGTGACGTGTTCGGTCGTCGCCGCATGTTCATGATCGGCATGGCCGGCTTCACGGCGATGTCCTTGGCGTGCGCATTGTCGCCGGACGCCGCGATGCTCCTGACCTTCCGGGCACTGCAGGGCCTGTTCGGGGCGCTGATGATTCCGCAAGGGCTCGGGATGATCAAGGAGATGTTCCCGCCGAAGGAAGCCGGGACCGCGTTCGGCGTGCTCGGTCCGGTGATGGGACTGTCGGCGGTGGCGGGCCCGATCCTGGCGGGTTGGCTCATCGACCTCGACCTGTTCGGCTGGTCGTGGCGGGCCATCTTCGCGATCAACGTGCCGGTCGGCGTGTGCGCCGGTCTCGCTGGTCTCGTGCTCCTTCCGGCGTCCCGGCCCTGCCGCGGGCGGCTCGACCTGGTCGGCGGCGCGATTGCCTCGGCTGCCATGGTCATGCTGATCTACCCGCTCATCCAGGGACGCGAACTCGGGTGGCCGTGGTGGACCTACTTGTCGATGGCCGGCGGGCTCGGGCTGTTCGGTGCCTTCGGAGTTGTCGAGCGTTTCCGGCAGCGGCGGGGCCGGAGCACATTGATCGCGCCGTCGTTGTTCGCCAAGCCGGCGTTCACCGCAGGCCTGGCAACCGGTCTCATGCTCTTCGGCGCACTGATGGGCTGTTCGGTGGTGTTCGCGCTCCTGGCCCAGGTCGGCCTCGGCTATTCCCCGTTCAAAGCGGGTCTGGCGACGTTTGCCCAGGCACTGGGAATGATCATCGGCTTCGTTGTGTCCCGGCCGCTGAACGTTCGATTCGGTCGCGGGCTGATGTTCCTCGGCGAGGCGATGACCATGGCCGGCTTCGGTGGCTTCGCACTCACCTTGCACCTGGCCGGCGACAGCATCGGGATCGTCTCGATGGCACCTGCCCTGGGTCTGCTGGGAGTGGGGATGGGACTCACGATGGCGCCGTTCTTCAACATCGTTCTCGCCGGTGTGGACGCCCGTGAGGCCGGTTCCGCCTCAGGCGCGTTGACCTCGGTGCAGCAGCTGGGCGGAGCGTTCGGCATTGCGCTGCTGGGCACGACGTTCTTCCACGGTCTGAGCACGTCCGCCGCCCGCACGCACATCGAGGCGTTCCGTGACGCCGCCTCGACGGCGATGTACCTGAGCGCCGGTCTCGTTCTGGTCGCGTTCGTGCTCACCTTCCTGTTGCCACGCCACGCCTACAACGGCCAAGGCCAGTGACCGACACGCTCCGCCGGACACGTGGGATGGCGGTTGTCGGTCACCGCGAACGCACGCGGGCCGTATCGACACACCCGGAGATCGGTGCACAGCGCAGGCGCCCGCGCCGTTCACTTGCATCCCGCATCCAGGCAGCAGAACGAACAAAGCAGCCACACAGCGACTCACGAAGGTAAGGCATACATGACGGTGAGGACATACAGAGCTCAGGTGACAGGCCGGTTCGATGGGCTCGAACAGCCGCTCCGCACACGGCTGCTCGCCGAGCAGCGCGAACATGACCTGCAGTTCGCCGCCTTCACCGAGGGCGGAACCTTCACGTACACCCCGACCCTGACCAGATTCACGTTCCGCTGTCGCATCGGAGTCGACGCGGACACCGCTGTCGAGGCCGACGACCTCGCCGCAGTGGAGGCCGAGGTCATGGCAATCGACTATCTGACATCCGAAAAGATCCCGTTCAAGCACCTGAGAACCACCACGACCTGCTTGGACGACGTAAAGATCAAACACCCCCAGCCGCAAGGGCGACGCGACCGACGCCACGTTCAGGAGGAGTAACCATGCCTATCGCCGACGTCCCTTCCGGGGCTTCCATCGCCTACGACACCTTCGGTGACGCTGCCGATCCGCCCGTCCTGCTGGTCATGGGCTTCGGAGCCCAGATGATCTCCTGGCATGAGGATTTCTGCCACATGCTCGCCGCGCGAGGGCGCTACGTGATCCGCTACGACAACCGCGACTGCGGCCTGTCCACCAGGTTCGACGCCCATCCGGTCGACATGACGCGGTTCATAGAGGTCGTGAGCGCCGGCAACGTCCCCGCTGCTCAAGCGATGATCCCCTACACGCTGCAGGACATGGCCGACGACGGCCTGGGCCTGCTCACCGCCTTGGGAATCACTCGCGCCCACGTTTTCGGCTCGTCGATGGGCGGGATGATCGCTCAGACCATGGCGATCTCCCACCCTGAGAGGTGCTTCACCCTGACCTCGATGATGTCCTCCACCGGCGAGTCCGAATACGGACGACCCAGTCCCGCAGCCCAGCAGGTGCTGTTCGGCCCCAAGCCCGCAGACCGTGCCGGATACATCAACGCATCCGAGAGAGAAGCCATCTGGGCGTCCCGGCGTTACACCGATATCGACGGCATCCGAGAACTCGCCGCCCGTAGCTACGACCGCGCGTACTACCCGGCGGGCACAGGTCGTCAGCTCGGAGCGATGATCCTCGCAGGGTCGCGCGCCGAAGCACTTACCTCCCTCACCGTCCCGACCCTCGTGATCCACGGCCTCGACGACACCCTCATCGACCCGAGCGGAGGGAAGCGAACAGCCGAACTCGTGCCCGGCGCGGAACTGGTCCTGCTCGCCGACATGGGCCACGACCGACCACGAGAGCTCTGGCCCGCGATCATCGACGCCGTGGCTGCTCACACGGCGTGCACGTGAGCAAGACGCGTTCAGCGAAGCAGCACGCCGCGAGACCGGAGGCGGTGGGCTCGGTCCGTAGTGCCCAACGATTACCGGCGTAGGGCGACGCCTTCCGCCGCTCGGTCCCTGGTCCTCACGTGACCCACGTCCACCTCCTCCACGGCAACGCCGGGCACCCGGGTGGCGATCAGGGTGCCGCGCTTCGGCTCGAACGCCCCGCCGTGCAGCCCGGTGCGTTGTCGGAGGGCTGTGATTGGGTCGGCGCATGAGTGCTCATGACGTCGCACGCCGGCTGCCGGACATTCCCACCCTTCGGAACCTCTGCCGATCGATCGCCATGCTCGACGCGATCCTCGACCCGGACCCGGCCGGCGAGCCGCGGCACCGCTTCGATGCCCGCTGGCAGGGGACCCAGGGGCTGGCCTCGATGGACAACGGAGCAGGAGACACGTACTGCATCGTGTTCTCCGAGGCCGGGGCGTACCTCCAAGGGTTTGACCACGAGTCGCCGATGAGCCCGTACGATCGCGTGGACGGCAGCCCGTGGCCGGGGGTGCTCGACTCGGTCCCGGGGGCGTTCCAGCCCTACGTCCGGCAACTCGCATTCGATGAGGACGGTTGGGCCCGGGTGACCGCTTGCCTGTGGCGGGAGACCGACGACGAGCCCTGGCACGTGGGAAGCGTCGAGTTCCCCGGTGGCTTGCACGATGCGGACGGGGCCGACTGGCTCTTCCAGCTCCTGGTCGACGGAACTCCCCAGGAGTACCAGAACTGGGCCGAGAGTTACTACGGGCGCCCGGTGGATCTTTCGGCCGTGCATCACTGCTATGCGCTGCGGCCGCTCACACCCGAGGTGGTCTCGGCGCTGAACCCTGCTGTGACTCTGGAGCGGCTGGGCGAGCGGGTGGAGACGACCGGGTATCCGCAGGACGGCCCGGTGGAGGCGGAGGCGGCCTCGGGACAGCCGTGGACGGGGACCTTCCCCGGACATCGACGTGATGACAGTGGCCCGCACTCAAGCGCTCTCGATGCGGATGACCGGCTGAGCGATCCGCGATTCCTGGTGATGGCGGATCCGGCACGGGTCATGGCGCTGTTGGACCGGTCGATGAGTTCGCGGGCGCGATTGGTTTCGGCTGTGTACCGGGCCTCGGCGCACCTGCATCATGATGCGGGCCCGGCGACGCGTCGGCAGTTGCTGGCCCTGGACGCGGCTCGTTACGGGGACCGGAACCTGTCCGCGCAGATTTCCGCGGTTCCCGTGCCGGACGAACCGGCCGGCGGATGGCGTGTCGACTGGGCTGTCGGCCATCAGGTCGATTCACGGTTCCGTCACCCTTTCACCGGCCACACAGGTGCGGTTCTGGCGGCGGCGACGGTAGTGGTGGACGGTCGTACCCTCGCCGTCACCAGCAGCAGTGATGCGCGGGTGTGGGACGTCGCCACCGGCCGGCAACTCGGCGACCCGCTCACCGGCCACGCCGGCCCGGTCCGTGCGGTGGCGGCGGTGGTCGTCGAAGGCCGCCCCATCGCGGTCACGGGCGACGGTGAGGGGGTGGTGCGGGTATGGGACCTGACCACGCATGAGCAGATCAACCAGTTCCTCACCGGTCATACCCACGGGGTGCGGGCGGTTGCGGCGATGGCGGTGGACGGCCGCCCTGTCGTGGTCACGGGCGGCGCCGACAGGACCGCGCGAGCGTGGGACGCGAACACCGGGCAACCGCGGTGCGCTCCCTTCGACGGCCTGGAGGGTGAGGTGGTGTCGGTGGCGATGGCCGTGCTGGACGGGAGGCCCGTGGCCATCACCGCAACCGGCAGGCATGGAAGCCCGGCAGTGGTGTGGGACCTGGTATCCGGAGAACAAGTGGGTGTTCTCCACACGGACCGCTGTTCGTCCGGCCCATCAGCTGTTGCCACAACCGTGCTCGGCGGGCGGCCGGTCGCCGTCACCAGCGAGTACAAGACGGTCCGGGTGTGGGACCTGGCCACCCGTCAGCTCGTCGGCCGTCCCCTCACCGGTCACACCCGAGAGGTGACCGTGATCGCCACGATCGACGTGGCCGGGCGCCCCGGCGCGGTCACCGGCAGCAACGACGGCACGGTCCGCATATGGGACCTGGCCACCGCAACACAGATCGGCACGCCGCTCATCACCCACCGATCCGCGTTGTACACGTTGGCAGCATCGATCGTCGACGGTCGGCCGACCGCCGTCACCGGCTCCGGCGACGACACACTCGCACGCGTATGGGACCTGGCCGTCGCACCCGGCGTCAAAGCCCCGTCGGCCCGTCGCATCAGTGCCCTCGTAGACCCCGTGACGACAATGCTGGACGGCCGCGCGGTGGTACTCACCTGCGGCGAGCAGGACGAGGAGGCGATGCGCCTGACGGACGTGGTCACCGGAGAACCAGTGGGCCGGCCCTGCTCCGTCAGCAACACTCCTGTCGCACAGGCGACCACCGTGTTGAACGGGCGGCCTGTAGTCGTCACCGCCGATTTCGACGGTGTACTCCGGGTGCAGAGCCTGGAGACCTGGGAGCCCGTCGGCCGTCCCATCGTCACCGGGGACGGCTTCGTGAATCAGTTGATCACTGCCGTACTGGACGGCCGGCCGGTCGTCCTTGCCGGCTGTGACAGTTCAGTGCGTGTCTACGATCCGGCCACCGGGCAACCCATGGGCGAGCCCCTGGCCGCCGGCCAGCTCGCGGTGGCTGTCCTGGACGGTCGCCCGGTGGTGGTCATCTGTGCCGGCAAGACGGGCCGCACATGGGACCTGGCCACCGGGCAGCCCATCGGCGAGCAGTTCACCGGCCACCCCCGCGCGGTGAATGCGGTGGCGACAGCAGTGCTGGACGGGCGGCCGGTCGCCGTCACCGGCAGCGTCGACGCCACGGTGCGGGTGTGGGACCTGGCTTCCGGCCGGCAGGTCGGTGAGCCCTTGGCCGGCCACACCCGCGGGGTGCTGGCGGTGGCGACAGGAGTGCTCGACGGGCGGCCGGTCGCCGTCACCGGCAGCGCCGATGCCACGGTGCGGGTATGGGACCTGGCTGCCGGCCGGCAGATCGGCCCGCCGCTGGTGTTCCCCTCGCCGGTGCACGCCGCGACGGTGGCGCCGGATGGACGACTGGTGGCCGGTTTCGGCGCCGAGGCCGCCGTCCTGTCCCCCCGCTGACGCCCACGCACACCCCCACCTGTCACGGGCCGCCGCTTTGGCAGAATCGGACCGGACCGGATATCACAAGTCAGCGGCGGCAGACGGTACTTGCGGACCGGCAGCCGACAGGACACGCCCGTCGAACCAGACGGCAGGACAGCTAGGAAGCCTTCATGGACCGAGTCCCGGCAGACCGAGTCGATTACGAAGACGACGGCCTCCACTACCTGGACGGCGTGCCCTTCACCGGGGTCGCCTTCACGGAGAAGGAGGGCGCCCTCAGGTCCGAGGCGACCTACCGGGAGGGTCTGCGGTGGGGGCCGACGAAGGAGTGGCATCCGTCGGGGCAGCCCATGGTGGACTCGACCTTCGCGCAGGGGATGCTGCACGGGCGGGCTCGGGAGTGGCACAGGAACGGGCAGCTCGCGGAGGACGGCGAGTACGAGTACGGCATTGCGTTGTGGGCGAAGCAGTGGGCTGAGAACGGTGTCCTTGAGGACGACTACACGCTTACGGAATCCGACTCGGACCATCAGGCGCTGCTGCACTTCCGGGCGCTCTACGGCGGAGCGTCGTGACCGTGGCGGGGCTGCGGCTGTAGTTGTTCATTCGCGGCCGGTGTGCGCCTCGATGGCGTCGATGATCTCGGGCCAGAGCTGGCGGGGGCGGTCGTGACCCATATCGGGGATCAACAAGAGCTTCGCTCCGGGCACGAGTTCTGCGGTGCGTTCCCCACCGCTGGGGTCGACCAGTGTGTCGTCCAGGCCATGGATCACCAAGGTCGGGACCCGAAGCTCCCGGAGCGCATGTGCGCGTGAACCGCTGAGGATCACCGCTCCGAGTTGCCGTCCGACTCCGGCCGGGTAGTACGCGCGGTCGTAACTGTCGGCAGCCAGCTCACGAAGGGCCGTGGGGTCGCCATAGCGCTTGGAGGCCCACACCAGATCTCTCTCCGCCGCCGCGATGTATCCCTCGCGGTCCGCCGGCTTCGGACTGGAGACCACCGCCTGGGCTTCGGGACCGGACCGGCCGTATTCGGGTTCGCCGGTCGAGGACATCATCGACGTCAGGGTCAGCACCCGCGTCGGCCGGCTGATGGCCATCGTCTGGGCGAGCATTCCGCCCATCGAGGATCCGACCACGTGAGCTCGTTCGATTCCGAGCGCCGTGAGCAGACCGAGGCCGTCGTCGGCCATGTCCTGAAGCGTGTAGGGAACCATCGCGAGGGCGGACGGAATGTCTCCCGAGCTCACAGCGGCGATGAGCCGGCCCGTATCGACGGGATGGCCATCGAACTTGGTGGACAGCCCGCAGTCGCGGTTGTCGTACCGGATCACGTAGCGGCCACGATGGGCGAGTGCGCGGCAGAAGTCCTCGTGCCAGGCGATCATCTGGGCGCTGAAACCCACCACGAGCAGGACAGGTACGTCAGAAGGGTCACCGAAGGTTTCGTACGCGATGGACACTCCGGGCGAGACTTCAACAATCGGCATGCTTGGAGTTTCCCAGCAGCCGCTGTCGGAGTACACCCGGACTACCGGTGGCGTTCGACCGTCACGTCCTCCACACAGGCTGCCGCAACCCTGCTCACTCCTCCTGCCGGACGTCGTTCAGGTGGTCGTTGATCCGCTGGAGGCGCTGCCAGGCAGCGGGGTCGGTGCCGTCGCCGAGCGTGTAGTGCAGGGCGGGCCGGGTGGCCGGGCCGAGCCGGGTGCGTGTGATGCCGTCGAAGACCCTGTGTGTGTTGTCGAGGCCGCGGTCGGCGACGGCGTCGGCCCCCAGGGTGAGGCTGAGGGGTACGGGCGGTGGCTCGTAGTGGGCCGGGGTGGTCAGATCTGCGCGTGCGGTGCGTAGTTGGGTGACCATCGTGGCGAGGTTGTGCCCGGTCGCCAGGGACTCGGCGAGCTCGGGCAGGCCGTCCACCGGGATGCTCTGGTCCGCGCCATGGCCGATGGCCAGAGTGCCCAGCTCCAGGTGCCGCAGGTACCCCGCCGGTCACACTTTTCTTGAGGAGTCGGAGAGGTGCCCGCACGGCGCCTATTCGCGATGCCAGTCGCGAACAACATTGCCTTTCTCGTCCCAAGTGGTCTCTTCTCGGAGCGAATAGATATCGCTATCGAAAAACTTTCGAGACTTCAGAGTGCCATTGGGGTGCCATTCCAGGAACTCTCCTGATGCGACGCCATTGATGACAGTGCCCTGCAACCTCAAGGAGCCATCCGGATGCCACATCTGAGACAATCCGTTCTTGATTCCGTCGACGTAGGTATCAAGGCAAACTATTTGTCTGTTCTGATATTCTGCGACCTCTCCTGTGAAAAACTCGCCCCGATAGAGCATGCGATGACCCATGTTCATATCGGCATCAGGGTCATCGATGTCGATGCGATGCACCTGGTTCATCATGGAATCCAATTCTCGTCGCTCGGCGGATAGCCCGTAAATCGACCGTTAGGTGTCGTACGCGTCGTCAAGGAGAACCGCTTCCATGGCTGACATCCCCGCCGACCTCACCTGGATCCGCGCCGCTCCGAGGGCGAGGAGGGCCCGGCCCCTGGATCGAGATCGCCTTCGGCCCGGACGGCCTGGTCTATCTCCGGGAGACCAGCGGCCCCGAGGACATCGTGACGACGGCCACGACGGAATGGGACGCCTTCACCAAGGGCGTCGTGGCCGACGAGTTCGACCACTTCGCAGGACTCGACGACGAGGACCCGGTCAACCCGTCCTGAGTCACGAGATGTCCTTGATCACGGCGTGTCCGGCCTCAGCTGCGCGGGCGTAGAAGCCGCGCAAGATCGCGAAGTCGCTTGCGAGGCTGCCGACTTCGCTCTGGATGGTCGAGTAAAAGGAGTACACGTACACGTCATCCAGCAGATCACGGCGTTCTCGAATCACCGCATCCAGGTCAAGGTCCTGGAGGAATCGGTCGACGGCCCGAACCTCATCCGGCGTCAGCAGCAGGAGATTGTTCGTCCTCCGGCGGTGGCCACCGCGGCGCCCGATGATGAGGCCACCCATGATGACGTCAGAGGTGGGAGGTTCACCGATCGGGGGAGCGAAGTCGACCGTGTCGACGTTCTCGCAACCGGTCAGCAGCACATGGATCGCATCCCAGGTACGTGTGATGCACGTCGACTCCACAGTGCGCAGCGGATCCGGGCCGGTGGTAGTCGTCGTCGGAGTTCCACTCGTCACGAATACGCTCCCTGCCCGCGTCCGGCCCTTCCGGGTGGTCAAGCAGTTGCAGAATTTCCGCGTAGTCGTGCCGAGTGATTCCCATCCAGAAGCCCACCGTCAGGTCCTTTGTCTTGGAGGCGTTGCGTCACTCACCGTCGTGGTGTCCGTGCTGCCGGGCGCCGTTCAGGTGGTCGTTGATCCGCTGGAGGCGCTGCCAGGCAGCGGGATCGGTTCCGTCGCCGAGCGCATAGTGCAGGGCGGGCCGGGCGGCCGGGCCGAGCCGGGCAGGCGTGATGCCGTCGAAGACCCTGTGCTCCTGGTCGAGGCCGCGGTCGGCCACAGCGTCGGGGCCGAGGGTGAGGCCGACAGGTACCGGGGGTGGCTCGTAGTGGGCGGGGGTGGTCAGATCCGCGCGTGCGGTGCGTAGTTGGCTGATCATCGTGGCGAGGTTGTGATCGGTGGCCAGGGACTCGGCCAGGTCGGGCACGGTGTCCACCGGAGTGCTCTGGTCCGCGCCGCAGCCGATGGCCAGAGTGATGTGCTCCTCGACTCCGGCGTGGGTGCGGACTGTGCGCGCGGTGGCGATCGCCGGGCGGTCGGGGGTGCCGACGGCGACGATCCAGGTGGGCAGGGACCTTAGGGCGCGGGTGCGTGCCAGGTCGGTCAACTGCCTGGGTGACCAGGGAACGTTGACGGGTTCGGCGGTGGCCCAGCCGGCGGGCGGGGCGCCGGTGAGCGTGCGCCATGCCTGCTCCAGGGCGCCGCCCAGGATGAGCCGCTCGTCGGCCGGGTGGATCGTGCGGATGGAGAGGAGCAGTTGCTGTTCTCCCTCGCTGCCAGGACGGGGCCGGAAGGCGTCCGCGATCCGGGGGCCGTCGTCGGCGACTGGGACGAATCGGCCGCCGTGCCAGTCGAGCACGGCTCCGGAGAGCCCGTCGTAGTAGCCGCACCCGGGGTCGCGGACGACCCAGCGGGAGGGCAGACCGTCCAGCAGCGTGCGGGCGGGGAGCGTGAGCCGGGTGCCGGGCGGGGTGAGGATCTGTAGCTCGCGCCCGGTCCGGACCGTGTTGCGCACCACGTCGGTCAGCCAGGTCGTGGCAGCGACGACGGGGCGGCCCTGGATGACGACGGCGGCCGTGTCGGTGAGTATGTCGACACCCATGGGTGCTGCCGTTGTGGTGGCGTCGGCGAGGTCGGCAACGACGTCGGTATGACCGGCCTCGCGTGGCCAGACGGCGCCACCGTGCACGGCGGTCAGGCGACCGGCGACGGACCCGGCCAGCCGCCCTGCCTCCTCCACAGCGGTGGTGGCCCGCGCCTCGGTCCACCACACCGGCGACTCCGCGTCCACGTCCGGCCCGAGCAACCTGGCCACTTCACCTGGCACTTGGAGGTACCGGGGCGCTTCGACCGACACCAACGCCTGCCCGGCAGCGGTACACAACTGAACGACGGACCCACCGCCCGCCCGGTTCACGAGCAGATCGGGGCCACCGGCGTGGAGCCCGGCCAGCAGCGTCTTCGTATCCGGCATCTGCGGGGTGAGGGCTATGACGTCCTGGGTCATGTGCTGCTCCTGAAGTGCCGGAATGTGTCATCTTCTTCGCTGGCTTGAGATGCCAAACGCAGCGTGAGTTCTGCGCTGGCGAGCATTCTCGTGACCTCGATGGGAAGATTTTCGAACTCGGCCATCACGACATCTGCAGGGTCGATTTTGCGATTCTCCCCATCGCGATCTTCCGCTTCGATGACATAGCGATAGCCGCGAGCTGTAGTTGAGTCATCGACTACTGCCCAGCGGGCGCCGTGCTTTTGGATCAGGAAATCTGACACATATGACATCAAATCACTGTGCAGTGTCGCCCAGTCTGATTGGTCGAACTGGTCGAGAGGGAGACGTGACACGTAATTCTGCAGGGCTGGAATCAGACTCAGCGGATCCCTGGTGTACGTGATTGGAGGAACTCCCAGCATGTCGGCGATATCGATGACCGTCTGGCGTCCCTCTTCGGACCATCGCTTGAGATCTGATATCGGGGCACCTGTCCTCGCCATTTCCGACGCCTTTCGTTCGACTGACACTCACTTGAGGGCGGACCGTACTCAAAAAATACGATGCGAGCCTGAACGAGATAATTGTGGAGCGAGAACGTCGAATCGTCGGGTCGTGCGACGATTGCTTCACCTTCAGGGGAATCGGATGGGCGTTCTCAGTGAACGGGGTTCGAGCCCGCCCATCCGATCGATAGTGACTTTTCGAGGCCGCCAATCTTCTGACGGGTGTTTTCTCGTCAGAGTCTGCCGGTCAGGTCGGGTCCCAGGCCGTCCTCGTACGCGTCCGGCGTTGCGAGCCCTTCGGGTGTGGCTGCTCCGAAGTACGTCGGCGCGCCGGGCTCGGGAGGTGCGCCGAGCAGGGTGCCGAGTTCATTCAGGGCAGCCGTGAGCCGTGGAGCGTTGTTCCGGTAGACCTCGGGGTGCGGGTGACCCGCGAAGTCGTACCAAGCCCAGATGTCGTGGTGCACCGACAGCTCGGCCGAGAGTCCGGTGGGTGCGGTGGAGAGGGACAGGTCAACCAGCTGTGGCTCTTCTCGGGGTTGCCCGGCCATGTCGATCCACGTTCCCTTGCCGATCACATCGATGTCCGCGATGTCGGCGGAGGGGTGTGCGGAGGGGCGGCTGCCCCGCACCCGCCCCGGGACGCTCGGATCCCCCAGTGGCCCGGTGAGCTCGAGAGTGCTTGTGACGCCGGTCGGTCCGGCGTCCAGGACGTACCAGCTGTACTTGAGCTCGATGGGAGCGAGGAGTTCGAGTCGGGCAAGTACGTCACACATCCGTGCCGCGACCGAGAGGGCCGACTCCAGCCCCGGTGCGGCGGTTTCGTAGAGGTCCCAGTACCAGGAACCGCATTCCCGCGGCGCACGCATCAATGTTGTCATGGTCTTTCCTTACGGGAATGTGGATCTGTTCGGCGGAACAATTATTGACCCATCGGCGAAGCGCAGATGGACTGCCCCGTTCATTCTCCGCGCCTGGAACGATGCCTCATCGAACATGCGTTGCGTGAGATCTGTCATCGACTGGTGGATGTCCAGCAAGATCACTCGATGGCTGATGCCGTCGTGAGTCAATTGCTTTGCTGCCTTCTTTACTGCGGAGTTGATGCCGCTAATGTTGTTGACGTCTTTGAGTTGATATCCGTAGTCGATCGCTCCGTCGGGATGGCGGGTGTAAACATCAAGGTCGAACGTTGCCGTATCGAGTTCCACTCCGATGCGTCCCACTCCGTGCTCCTGCAGATCGGTAGCGAGCTTCATGGCCATGTAGGCGGCTGGAACCATGCCCGGTTCCTTCTTAGTCGGCCCCTGCTTGCACATGTCGAGCAGCTTGTTGTAACCCTCCATGTCCCGCAGATGCCCGCGCGAGATCATTTCTGCGGCACCTGCTCCGTAGGGCCCCTTGCGTAGGGAGGCAAGCAAAGACTGTTGACTGCGCGGGGGCATCCTGGCGCGGTTCAGTTCTGCGACGACTCCGGCCTCCTGCTCCGGCTTCATGCGCCCCGTATGGGTCTGCGCGAGGTCGTTGACGTCCTTGGTGTACTTGGTCGGGTCGATGTCGGGAGGACCGTCATGCGCCGGATGTGTCTCAGCCGGCATGGCTGGCTCGCCGTGGCCACCCGCATCATCAGGTGCAGGGTTCGTCTGGTGCCGGTCGGGAAGCTCATGGGGAGGCGAGCCCGAAGAGGGGTCGGCAGGGCCGTGCCCATGTCCAGGCGTGTCTGGGACGGTGCCTGACTCTGCAGATCCTCGGCCGTGGTGGCCTGCTCCTGATGTGCTTTCATCAGCCGCCCGGCCGGTGGAACCGGCTCCACCAGGCGCATCACTTCCCGCCCCGCGATGTGTTCCGCCCTCTCCGCTGCTGCGGCCGCCGCTTGAGTTCGCGTGACCGCCGCGCGGCGGCAGGCCGTCGCCCGCGTGGGCGACGGCTCCGGGCGCGTTTCCTCCTACGCCAACCAGCTCGCGATCGCCCTGCCGTCCGCCGACGCCCCGTTCGGCTGCCGAGGGTTCGTGCTTGGCCGGGTCCAGGTGGGGTGTGCCGTCCCGGTCGAGCGGGATGAAGTTGCCGTCCTTGTCGACCCGGTAGCGGTCGCTGAGGTCGAGGGCGCCGTCGGGGAACTTGATCTTCGGTATCTGGAGGTGGTCGCTGACGTTGGCCAGGACCTGGGAGACCTTGGGCAGGTCCGAGAGGGCCTTGGCGGCCTTGAAGGCGCCGCCGAGGGGGTCGAGGGCGTCGCCGATCTTCGCCACGGTCCCGGCCGCTTTCGCGAACGTGCCGCCCTTGCCGAGCTTCGAGGCTGCGGCCAGTGGGCCGGAGGCAAGTGTGAGCAGGTTGAAGGAGACCACGGCATGGGCGCGTGCGGGGTCCTCCGCCGCCATGTCGTACGCGATGAACTGCTTGCCGAACTCCTTCGCGTACGCCTTGCTGTCGCGCTGCCAGCCGGTCAGGTGCTCGTCCTGTCCGAAGAGGTCCATGCCGTAGGCGTAGCCGCCGACGGCGGTGCGCCTGAGCCCGTCCCAGGCCTGGTCGCGCTCTTCGGCTCCGTGGAAGCCGGCCAGGGTGCCCAGGCCGTCGATGCCGCCCCAGATGCTGTCCTTGACGATGCCGTCCCACGCCCAGCTCTTGGCCCCGTGGCCCCACCACTCCAGACTCCACCGCTCATAGGTACGCCCTTCGGCGAAGCCCCACGGCAGGTCCTTCACGTCCTTGAGCGCGTCGGCGGTCTGGCCGTACATGCCGAGGCCGTGCGTGCCGTCGTCCACCACCCACTTCGGGCGGCACACAGCCGGACTGATCGCGTTGATCTTGTTGGCGGCGTTGCGTTCGGCTTCCTGGAAGCCCTCGCGTGCCGCTGCCACGTCGTCCACCAACGCCTGTTGCGCCTCGACCTTGTCCTGGTCCTTGGTCCAGTCGTCATCGCCCTGGACGCTGTCGACGAAGGTGAACGCGTCCGACTTCAGCTGCTCCAGCCGGTCCGCGTGCGGCTTGGCCTCGAAGATGAACGTGTCCAGGGCATCGGCCAGCGCCTCGATGTCCCCGGCGAACTCGTCGGCCGTGTCCATGACGGGCTGGGTGGAGGAGAACAGCTTGTCGGCCTCGGGAGCCTGGTAGTAGGCCGCCGTCGCCTGGAAGCGGGAGTGGACGTCCTTCCCCCCGTTCCGGATGCCGATCGCGTGCGTCCGCAGGCTGGACGCGGCCTTCTCCAGTTGACCGAAGTCACCCGTGTACTGCGGTATCTGACCCGGTTCGATCACGCCCGCTACTCCCCGCCCCGGTGGCCGGGCTTCTGCCCGACCGCCCTGATCTCTGCGGGGGTGGGCGCCTTGGCCGCGTCGCGCTGGGCCTGGGCGGCCATGGCGAGGTCGCCCTCGATGTACTCGGTGGTGGCCTTGACCGTGCCGTCCATCGACTTCTTGGTCCGTGCCGCCATGAACCTGATCTGCTGCTGGGTGTCGGCAATGAAGTTCGCCACCGCAGCCCCCACGGGCCCCGCGGGTGCATTACCGCAGTAGGGCCCACTGATCGTCCCGGCGTGCAGCGCGGCATCCTCCACGCTCTCGCCGTAACCCCTGACGCCCTTGCTCAGGTCCTCGGCCGCCAGCCCCACCAACGACAGAACGGACTCCACCCCGCTCGGCCTGATATCCCACCCCGTCACGCCAACCCCCCGCATCCCCCGGCTGATACATCTCGTCAACTGCGTCCGGCAACATGCATGTTACTGACAAAAGGATCTTCATATGTATCAACGTGCTCGTAGCATTTGCAACGCATTTCAAGCCAAACGCGTGTTGTGGTGGGCATGCAGCGTTGCTGTCGGGGTGTGGGGCGATCGGGAAACATTGCCTGATGGGCGGCTTGTGCTGCCCTTTTCGGTTCCTGCTGCTGTTCCGTGAGGCGAGGATCGGGCGGCAGCAGGGTGGGGCTCGTGGTGTTTGCGGTCAACAAGAGGCACACGCCCACCAGCACGCGCAGCGACCGCGCGATGGGCGGAAGTGGGTGATCGCGGGCGCGGCGGTGTTCAGCGCGGAATCACCCAGCCCGGCATCCAGGTCCCGGCGGCGTCGTGGCGGGCGGTTGTGGCGGCGAGGTGGGCGTGGAGGGTGGCCAGCGCGGGGTGGGAGTTGTCGCGGTGCCAGAGGAGCGAGTGCGGGTAGAGGGGTGTCGGGTCGGTCACCGGGATGCGGCGCAGGCCGTGGCCCGCGGGCCAGATGAGGCGGGTCTGCTCGCTCATGAAGGTGGCGAGGGCCGGGGTGTCGGCGATGGTGTCGAGGAGCGCGTCGGAGCCGAAGTTGGGGCCGGTCGCCTCGATGGTGAGGCCGAACTCGGCGACGAGGTCGTCGTAGTAGGCGGCCCACTCGGTACCGGGGACGATGCCGGGCATCCAGATCCGGTGCCCGGCGAGCTGGGTGAGGGGCACCGACCGGGCGCGCGCCAGCGCGTGGGCGGGGCCGGTGAGGAGCTGGAGCGGCTCGTCGAGCACCCGGACGGACTCGATGTCCTCGGGAAGGGGCCGGCCGGGCGCGGCGACGGCGCGGAAGGACGCGTCGATCGTGCCGGACCGGATGGCGGCGACGGCCGTCTCGATGTCGAACAGCATCACCACGTCGAGGTCGATCTCGGGGTGCGCGCGGTGGAAGCCGCGCATCAGGCCCGACTGCGCACTGCGCGAGGCGATCACGTCGACGCGCAGCGGACGGTGGCCGGTGCGCACGGACGCGACCGCGCGCTCGGCGACGCGCAGCAGCTCCTGGGCGTGGGGCAGGAACGCCTGTCCGTCGATGGTGAGCTCGGCGCCGCGCGGGGTGCGGGTGAACAGCCGTACGCCGAGGTCGCGCTCCAACGCGGCGATGCGCTTGGAGACGGCCTGCTGGGTGACCCCCAGCTCGGCGGCGGCCTCCTGGAACTGCCCTGCGTCGGCGGCGGCGACGAAGGTCCGGACGGTGTCGAGGTCCATGCCGACACCCTATGGGCACAACCATCGGTTGTGGCCGGGCGGTCCGGTGGTTGTTTGATCCGCGGTCATGGTGCTCGCTTTGATGCTTCCGATCGCGGATCGGTTGTGCGAGTGAGCAGCGGGGGACGTCGGACATGAGAAACGGGCACAGGTTGGGGCGGCGGTTCGGGTGGCTCTGGGGAGCGTACGGGACCAGCGCGCTCGGCACGTGGCTCGCCTTCGGCGCGTTCCCGCTGATCGCCATCCGGGTGCTGCACGCCGGGCCGGCGGAGGTCGCGGCGTTGTCCTCCGCGGGGGCGGCGGTGGGCGCCGCCGTGGCGGTGCCGCTCGGCCCGTGGGTGGAGTTCCGCCGCAAGCGGCCGGTGCTGATCGGGATGGACCTGGTGCGGTTCACGGCGCTGCTGACGATCCCCGCCGCGGTCGCGCTCGGCGTGCTCACCTTCGTCCAGCTCCTGCTGGTCTCGGTCGTCGTCGCGGCGGCCGACATCAGCTTCCGCGCCGCCTCCGGCGCGTACCTGAAGACGCTGCTGCCACCCGAGGACCTGCTCGTCGCCAACGCCCGGTTCGAGTCCACGACCTGGACGACCACGATCATCGGACCCCCACTGGGCGGCGCGGCGATCGGGCTCCTCGGTCCGGTGGCGACGGTGGTGGCCGACGCGGTCAGCTACCTGCTCTCGGCCCTGGGAATCCGTGCGACGGGTGGCAAGGAGCCGCGGCCCGAGCGCCGGGAGACGGCGCACATGCGGGCCGGGGACCTGCTCGACGGCTGGCGGTACATCCTCGCCGACGCGACGCTGCGTCCGCTGTTCTTCAACACCGCGTTGTTCAACGGCCTGGTGATGGCCACCCAGCCGCTGATGGCCGTCCTGATGCTCGGCCGACTCGGGTTCGCACCGTGGCAGTACGGCCTCGCCTTCGCCGCACCCGCGATCGGCGGGCTGCTCGGTTCGCGGCTGGCCCGGCCGCTCGTCACCCGGTTCGGGCAGCACCGGGTCCTGGTCGCGGCCGGGGCGCTGCGCGCGCTCTGGTCCGTCGGCCTGGCCTTCCTGGGGCCGGGGACCGGAGGACTGCTGCTGGTGATGGGCGTCGAGCTCGGGCTGATCTTCTGCTGCGGGGTCTTCAACCCCGTTTACGCCACCTACCGCCTTGAGCGCACCGCGACCGAGCGGGTCACCCGCACGCTGACCGCCTGGTCGGTGACGACCAAGGCCTCGACCGCGCTCCTGACGGCCGCATGGGGCGTGCTGGGCGGTCTGCTCGGCCCGCGCACGGCCATCGGCCTGGCCGGCGTGCTCCTGCTGGCGACCCCGCTGTTGCTCCCCCGACGCGCCGCGGCGCCCCTCGCCGAGCCGGAGCCCGCCGGCAGCCACACATGACACACCGCAACGCGCCACCGAAGCCCGCAACGCCGCAGCTGGTCCGCCGGTGCGCGTCCGCGCCGACCAGGCACCACCGAGCAAGGAGAACACTCGCATGAGCACCGCCCCCGCACTCGACCCCGCGCACACCGCTCTTCTCGTCATGGACTACCAGCCCGCGATGCTGGCCCTTCTGCCCGAGGGCGGGGACCGCGAAGCCCTGCTCGGCCGCGTGGAAGGGGCCATCGCCGACGTCCGCGCCAACGGCGGCACCATCGCCTACGTCCGCGTCGGCTTCACCGAGGCCGACTGGGACGCGATCCCGGCCACCAACAAGTCCTTCGCCCCGGTGGCCCGGCACCGTGTCATGCACCATGAGGACCCTGCCGCTGCCGTCCACGAGCGCCTGGCTCCTCAGGGCGGCGACATCACGGTGCGCAAGATCCGCCACGGCGGCCTGTCCACCACCGACCTCGACCAGCGGCTGCGCGAGCGCGGCATCACCACTCTGGTCGTCTCCGGCATCAGTACCAGCGGCGTCGTCCTGTCCACCGTCATCGACGCGGCCGACCGCGACTACCAGCTCTACGTCCTGTCCGACGGCGTCGCCGACCCCGACACCGAAGTCCACAACGTCCTGCTCCATCGAGTCTTCCCCGCACGGGCCCACATCATCGACACCGCCGAGCTGCACACCCTGCTCCGGGCCGACTGACTCGAACCGCCGAGCCGATGCCACTGGCCGCCGCGCCCGCCCGGTGTGGCGGCCGGGGGCACTCCAGTACCCGGTCCAGCAGCCGGGCCCCGTCCGGCGCGAGGCCGATTCGGTCCGCCGGGCGCCCCCGGCCCTACCGCTTCGGCGCTCCCGCCCGTACCGAGCGCACCACGCCCGCCGCGGCGATCAGGAAGCCCACGCCCATCAGCATGCACAACGACCAGGCGATGGACGGGAGCGGATGGGTGCCGAGGAACAGCGGGGCCACCGTGGCCAGAGTGGCCAGCGCTCCGATGAAGAAGACGATCGCGCCGATCCGGACGAGCCGGTCACCAGCGCCAGAAGGAGTAGTGCTCACCCCGCCAGGGTAGTTGCCGGCACCGGTGAAACGCCCCGCGGCGAGTCGCGCGCGGCGCAAGCACCGTTTCTGGACACAGTCCGGATGACCAGGCTTGACGAGGGGTACTTCACCTGGGGAGGCTTCTGCCAGCAGGGGAGCACCACCACTGGATAGCCTGACCTGCTGAGGCTTTGTTCCGGCATACAGGTTGCATACGGGTTGAGATGGGGTGCGTGCTTTGCCGACTGGCAAGGTCAAATGGTTCAACAGTGAGAAGGGCTTCGGCTTCCTCTCCCGCGACGACGGCGGCGACGTCTTCGTGCACTCCTCGGTGCTTCCCGACGGCGTCGACGCACTCAAGCCCGGCCAGCGCGTGGAATTCGGTGTCGTGGCAGGTCAGCGCGGAGACCAGGCGCTCTCGGTGGCGGTTTTGGACCCGACCCCGTCCGTCGCGGCCGCACAGCGCCGCAAGCCGGACGAGCTCGCGTCCATCGTGCAGGACCTGACCACCCTGCTGGAGAACATCACGCCGATGCTGGAGCGCGGCCGATACCCCGACAAGGCGGCCGGCAAGAAGATCGGCAGCCTGCTGCGCGCGGTCGCCGACCAGCTCGACGTGTAGGACCGGGTCGGCCCCGGCCATCCGACAGGCTCTCAGACGAACGACAGCGCGTCCGGGCCGAGGGGCGGTACCAGCCCCTCGGCCGCGGCGCGGGTCAGCAGTCCGCGGATCGCCGCGTAGCCGTCCTCGCCGAGGTCGGCGGTGAACTCGTTGACGTACAGCCCGATGTGCTGGTCCGCCACGGCCGGGTCCATCTCCTGGGCGTGCTCCCGCACGTAGGGCCGTGACGCCTCCGGGTCGTCCCAGGCCATCCGTACCGAGGTGCGCACGGACTCGGCGAGCAGCTTCAGCATGTCCGCGCCCAGCGACCGCTTGGCGATGATCGCGCCGAGCGGGATCGGCAGGCGGGTCGTCTCCTCCCAGTGCCGGCCCATGTCGGCGAGGTTGTGCAGCCCGTAGTTCTGGTACGTGAAACGGGCCTCGTGGATGACGAGACCGGCGTCCACCTTCCCGTCGCGCACGGCGGGCATGATCTCGTCGAACGGCATGACGACGATCTCGCCGACCCCGCCCGGCACCACTTCCGCCGCCCAGAGCCGGAACAGCAGATAGGCCGTGGAGCGCTCGCTCGGCACGGCGACGGTCCTCCCCGTCAGATCCGTGCCCGCGTCCCTGGTGAGGACGAGCGGTCCGCAGCCGCGCCCGAGCGCCCCGCCGCACGGCAGCAGCGCGTACTCCTCCAGCACCCAGGGCAGCACCGCGTACGAGACCTTGAGCACGTCCAGTTCGCCGCGCTCGGCCATCTTGTTGGTGATGTCGATGTCGGCGAAGGTGACATCGAGGGCGGGCGCGCCGGGGACCCTTCCGTGCGCCCAGGCGTCGAAGACGAAGGTGTCGTTCGGGCACGGCGAGAACGCGATGTGCAACGGGTTCGACGGCTCATGTGTCGTGTCGGTCATGGTGGGTCCAACCTTCCAGTACGGGTACGAGCTTCCCGAACGCCCCGGTGAGCGCGGCCAGCGCGTCGCCGATGCGCCAGGCATCCCGGTCGCGCGGGCCGACGGCGTTCGAGACCGCCCTCAGTTCCAGCACCGCCGCGCCCGACCGTTCGGCGGCCTCGGCGACGCCGAAGCCCTCCATGGCCTCGGCGGCGGCCCGCGGGTGCGCGGCGCGCAGGGCGGCGGCGCGCTCGGCGCTGCCCGTCACGGTCGAGACGGTGAGGATCTCGCCGGTGAGCGCGCCGGTGGCGGCGGCCACGTCCCGTACCAGCGACCGGGGCGGGAGGTGCCGGTTCTGGCCGAAGCCGAGCGCGGTGACGGGCACGAAGCCCTCGGGCGTCTCCGCGCCCAGATCGGCGGCGACGATGCCGCTCGCGACGACGAGCGAGCCGACCGGCGCCACGGGCGCGAAGCCGCCGCCGATCCCGGCCGAGACGACGAGGTCGTACGGCGCGGAGCCCGGCCCGGACGCGTGGCCGGCGGCGAGGGCGAAGGCGGTGGCAGCGGCGGCCGCGGCCGGCCCGGCGCCGCCCGCGAGGACATCGACGACGCTGTCGCCGCCGAGGCCGCCCACACGGTGGAGCTCGGTACCGGGCGCATGGTGCACGGCCACCTCCGGCCCGTCCCCGAACGCACGCGTGACCGCGTCCCGTTCTTCTGGGACAGCGGTCACGACGAGCACACGCACGGGGCGGATCCTCCGAGGTCAGGAGGGGCGGGCGAGGGTCAGGAAGTCTTCTTCAGCTCGAAGTGCCAGACGCCCGTGAGCTGCTTGCCCTTGGTCTCCACGATGCTGATCTGCGTTTTGTTCGTGGTCTCGCCGGTCTGGCTGGAGAAGAAGGCGCTGCCCGGGATGGACCGGTAGGTCCTCTTGTACGGCTCCTGCTCGGCCTGCTGACCGTTGATGAACAGCGTCCAGCCGTTGTCCGCGATCTCCGGGTCGACGCCGAAGCGGACCTTGTCGTCCATCGCGACCTCGACGGACTTCTCCGCCTTCTTGTTCAGGCAGCTCTGGTACTCGGACGTCTTGAGGGGCTTGCCGTCGTTGTAGCAGGCCGCCTCGGTGCTCACCGAGTTGCCGCCGACCGTTACGGTCGCGAGCGGCGTCGGCTTGCTGCAGGCGGACAGGACAAGGAGTCCCGCGGACACGGCACCGAGAGCGACGCCGATTCGACGGCCCTTACCGGAGAAGAACGCAACGGTCATGGGCCGAAGGCTATCGGTCGCTCCGGTTCACGCCACGCGGGGGTGCGGCGAGCCGCGCCGAGCGGCGCTCAGCAGACCCCGTACGGACGTGGCCGCACCCAGGGCGAGGATGCCCGCGGCGACCGCCATGCCCAGTACGCCGTTGAGGGGGAGGACGATGCCGATTCCGCCGCCGATCACCCACGCCATCTGGAGCACGGTCTCGGACCGGGCGAACGCGGATGTCCGCACCTCCTCCGGCACGTCGCGCTGGATCATCGCGTCCAGTGAGAGCTTCGACAGGGCCTGGGTGAAGCCCGCCGTCGCGCTGAGCGCGGCGACCATGACGGTGCTGAAGAACAGCGCGGTGAGCACCGCGATGCCCAGGGCCAGGGCCAGCACCGCGGCCACGATCGCCTCGGGGCCGCGCGCCCGGAGCCAGGAGCCGACCGCCGTACCGACCGCGTTTCCCGCACCGGCCGCCACGCCGACGATGCCGAGCGAGACGGCGGCGCTCTGCCCGGAGAGCGGCTGCTCGCGCAGCAGGAACGCCAGGAAGAAGATCAGGAAGCCGGACAGCGCGCGATGCGCGGTGTTGGCGTGGAGCCCGTTGAGCACGGACGGTCCCACGGACCGCAGGCCGGGCCGCTTCTCCCCGTTCCTCTCCCGGCGCCCCGCCCTGCCGCCCCTTCCGTTCCGCTTCGTCGCGGGCCGGGCGGCCGTCACGCCGTGCGGCAGCACCAGCCGGGCCTTCCGCTCGCCCTTGGCGGAGTCGACCTTGTGCGGCAGCGTGAAGGCGAGAACGGTTCCCCCGACGAAGATCGCGCACGCGCCGTACAGCGGCCAGCCGGAGCCGACGGTCTGCAGCCCCGCCCCGATCGGGGCGGCGACACCGGTCGCCAGGAGCCCGGCCAGGGTGACCCGGGAGTTCGCCTTCACCAGGGAGAAGCGGGGTGGCAGCAGCCGTGGCACGACCGCGCTGCGCACCACTCCGTACGCCTTCGAGCAGACCAGGACGCCCAGCGCGGCCGGATACAGCTCCAGACCGCCGGTGGCGACCGCGCCCGCCATGGTGAGCGCGAGCACCGCGCGGGCCAGCATCGCGCCGGCCATCGCGGCCCGGCGGCCGTGCGGCAGATGGTCCAGGAGCGGGCCGATCACGGGGGCGAGAAGGGTGAAGGGCGCCATGGTGACGGCGAGGTAGAGCGCGACACGGCCGCGGGCCTCGTCCGTCGGTACGGAGAAGAACACCGTCGAGGCGAGCGCGATCGTGATCATCACATCGCCCGCGCCGTTCACGGCGTGCAGCTCGATCAGCTTGCCGAGCCCGGATTCGCCGGCACCATGGGCATGCGTCGCCTTCCGGATTCCTCTCGCGGTGCCGGTGAACGGGGTCCGCAGGGCACGACCGATCGTCCGGCCCGTCCTGCGGAGCGGGCCGGAATCCTTGTGCGACCTGGCGGAAGTCACTTCGTCATAGTGCCCCAGTCATGACACCGACGAACCGGGACCGGTGCGGGGCACGGACGCACTCCGCCCTGTCGGGCCAGTCTCCCTGTGACCGTCGGGCGTTCCGGGGCGGTCCTCGCCCGGCCACGGAGCCGGATACGGCCTGTTTGGGACGGGCAGGTGGGCGGGGGGCGGCAGAGAGGGTAGCGTGCGTAGCGCGCCACCGGCGGTTGTTCTCGGCCGCGCGCCTATCGGCGATCCCGCAGAATGGATGGCAGAAGGTGCGCCCGAGGCAGGCACAACGGGTGTGGACGTCGACGCGGCCCCCAGGTCCGCTCCGCCCGCATCCGTCATGGCCGAAATCGATGGATGTGCTGGCGCACTCGTGAGACTGGCGTAGGAGAGAAGCGAGACCTGTGAGTGCTGCGACGACGCGAAGCCGTACGGCCCGTACCCCTGTCCCCGACCGTCTGTGCGCCGAGGCGGTAGACCTCGCCCGCGCCGCGGCCGAGGAAGCAGCCGCGCCGGGGGTCGTCGGTGAGCATGTGGCCGTGGTCTCCGAGGGAGACCGGGTCGTCACGCACTTCTTCGAGTGCGAGGAGCCGGGCTACCGGGGCTGGCGCTGGGCGGTGACCGTGGCGCGCGCCTCCCGCGCGAAGAACGTCACCCTCGACGAGACGGTGCTGCTGCCCGGCAGCGACGCGCTCCTCGCCCCGGAGTGGGTGCCGTGGAGCGAGCGGCTGCGCCCCGGGGACATGGGGCCCGGAGATCTGCTGCCCACGGAGGCGGACGACATCCGCCTGGAGCCCGGCTACACCGGCGAGGACGAGCCGCCGCCGAACTCCGCGGTATCCGAGATGTCGCAGGAGATGGCCGACCTCGTCGACGTGGAGGACGCGGAACTGACGACGCGCCCCGCGACGACGAGCCGGGGCTCGATCGCGGCGGTCGCGGACGAGCTCGGCATGCGGCGGGCGCGAGTGCTCTCGCGGTACGGGCTGCATGCGGCGGCCGACCGGTGGGACGAGGCGTTCGGCGCGAAGACGCCGATGGCGCAGGCGGCCCCGGCCTCGTGTGTGACCTGCGCGTTCCTGGTGCCGTTGGCGGGGTCGCTGAAGCAGGCGTTCGGGGTGTGCGCGAACGAGTTCGGTCCGGCGGACGGACATGTGGTGTCGCTGTCGTACGGGTGCGGCGGGCATTCGGAGGCGGCGGTGATGCCGAAGCCGCCGAAGCCGGCGCCGCACGCGCTGGACACGATGCAGGCGGACGAGTACCCGTTGCGCCCGGCCCGGGACTCCGGCTCGGTCCCGGCGGAAGCGGACACCCCCACGGAGGATCTCGGCCACTCCTGAGCAGGGCGCGGAGAGCGGGGCGCATTGCGCTCGGGCGCGCTCCGGGTGAGCCTGCGGGCGCCCCCGGCGCACCGGTTCCGTCCACGATCGCCGGACGGGCCTGAATCCGGCCGTCCCCGCGGTGGGACGCCCCGGCCCGCAAGGGCGGCCTCGGCCGTGGGAGCACCCCGGCGCGCCAGGACGGTCCTTTGCCCATCCGGGCTGATCCGGACGAGAGGCCCCTGGCCGGCTCGCACCCCGGCCCGTCCGGCGTTCGAGGACGGAACCCGGCCGCTGAGTGGGGCAGATGCGCCATCCCCCGCGTGGAGTGCCGTTCGCGGCGCCCCGTCCGGTGAGAGGACCCGGTACCTTCAGGCGCACACTTGGCGGCACGGGCAACGTGTAACCGGAGAAGAGCGGAGTCAGAGCGTGAGCATGAATGCGACCGAGGGGGCCGATCCGTTCGGGACCGCACGGCTGCGACGCGGTGTGCTCGACGCCTGGGGTGCCGGCCCCGCCAGATTCCGTGAGGACGCCAACGCCGAGGAGGACCTCGCGCTCGGCGGCTACCGCGACCGCCTCGTCGTCGAGCTGGCCCAGAACGCCGCCGACGCCGCCGCCCGCGCACAGGTCCCCGGCCGGCTCCGCCTGACCCTGCACGCGGCGACCGCGGACGCCCCCGCCGTACTCGCCGCCGCCAACACCGGCGCCCCCCTCGACGCCACCGGCGTGGAATCGCTCTCCACCCTGCGCGCCTCCGCCAAGCGCGAGGGCCACGAGGGCGCCGTCGGCAGGTTCGGCGTCGGGTTCGCCGCCGTGCTCGCGGTGAGCGACGAGCCCGCCGTCGTCGGCCGGCACGGCGGCGTCCGCTGGTCCCTCGCCGAGGCCCGCGACCTCGCCGCACGGGCGGCCGTCGCCAGCCCCGGCCTCGGCGACGAGCTCCGCCGCCGCGACGGCCACGTACCGCTGCTGCGGCTCCCGCTGCCCGCCGAAGGCACCGCACCCGACGGGTACGACACCGTCGTCGTCCTCCCGCTGCGCGACGGCGGCGCCGAGGACCTCGTCGTCCGGCTGCTCACCGCGGTCGACGACGCGCTCCTGCTCACCCTGCGCGGCCTCGACGAGGTCGTGATCGAGACCCCGGACGCCGTGCGGACATTGCGCCGCTCGCAGCACGGCCCGTACACCCACGTCGAGGACTCCGCGCACGGTACGCACCGCTGGCGCACCGCCGTCCGGCACGGGGCCGTCGAGCCCGCCCTGCTCGCCGACCGGCCCCGTGAGGAACGGCTCCGCCCGCACTGGTCGGTCACCTGGGCGGTCCCGGTGGACGCGGAGGGCGCCCCGGTACGCCCCCGCACCGCCCCCGTCGTCCACGCGCCGACCCCCACCGACGAACCCCTCGGCATCCCCGCGCTGCTCATCGCGTCGCTGCCGCTCGACACCACCCGCCGTCACCCCGCCCCCGGGCCGCTCACCGACTTCCTGGTGCAGCGCGCGGCCGACGCGTACGCCGAACTGCTCGCCGGCTGGCAGCCGCTGTCCATCGACACCATCGACCTCGTCCCCGGGCCGCTCGGCAAGGGTGAACTGGACGGCGCCCTGCGCGGCGCGATCCTGGAGCGGCTGCCGCGCATCTCGTTCCTGGAACCCGCCGCCCCGCGCGACCCCGCCGCCGAAGCGGACCGGTGGGACAGCTGGGACGCGGCGGCGGGCGGCATCCGCGAGGCGGCCCCCACCGCGCTGCGCCCCATCGAGGCCGAAGTGCTGGAGGGCGTCGGCGCCGAGACCGTACGGGTGCTCGCCGAGGTCCTGCCGTGCCTGCTGCCCGCCGGACTGGAGCGCCGCAGCGAACTGCGCACCCTCGGCGTCGCCCGCGTCCCGCTGACCGAGGCGATCGACCGGCTCGCCGGGCTGGAACGCGACCCCGGCTGGTGGCGGCGGCTGTACGACAGCCTGTCCGGCATCGACCCGGACCGTCTGTCCGGCCTGCCGGTCCCGCTCGCCGGTGCGCAGGGTGTGGACGCCAGGACCCCGGCCGCCCCCCGCACCGCCATCGGCCCCCGCCAGGTCCTCCTCCCGCTCCCGGACGCCCTCACCGGCCCGGTCCTGGGGCGCCTCGCCCGGCTCGGGCTGAAGGTCGCCCACCCGGACGCCGCCCATCCGCTGCTGGAGAAGCTGGGCGCCCTGCCCGCCACGCCCCGCGCCGTGCTGACGACCCCGCAGGTGCGGGCCGCCGTCGCGGGATCGCTGGACGCGGGCGAGATCTGGGACGAGGACGCGCTGGACGCCGACGAACTCGCCGAGACCGTCCTCACCCTCGTACGGGACGCCGAACTGGCACCCGGCGACGAACCCTGGCTCGGCGCTCTCGCTCTCCCCGACGAGGACGGCGAGCCCGCGCCGGCGGGTGAACTCGTGCTGCCCGGAAGTCCGTTCGCAGCCATCATGCGGGAGGGTGAACTCGCCCTCTGCGACCAGGAGCTGACCGACCGCTGGGGAGCGCAGCCGCTCACGGCCTGCGGGGTGCTCGCCACCTTCGCCCTCGTGCGGGCCGCCGACGTCGTCCTGGACCCGGACGAACTGGAGCCCCGCGACGGCGATTTCGCCGAGCCCGACGACGCCGGTCTGCTCGACGCCGTGGACGTGTGGTGCGAGGACGTCCTCGACCAGTTGCCGGACAGCCCCGTGCCACCGGTCGCCACCGAACTCGTCGCCGTCCGCGACTTGGACCTCGTCGACGACGACGCCTGGCCGCAGGCGCTCGCGCTGCTCGCCCAGCCGCCGTTGCGCGACGCGCTCACCCAGCCGGTACGGGTGCTGCTGCCCGACGGCACGACGCAGTCCGTCCGCCCGTACACGGCCTGGTGGCTGCGTGACCACCCCGTGCTCGACGGCCGCCGCCCGGCCGGTCTGCGGGCGGCGTCCGGCGACCCGCGGCTGGCCGGGCTGTACGACTCCGCCGACGCGACCGGTTTCGACGACGCCCAGGTGCTGCGCGCCCTCGGCGTACGGACGTCCGTGGCCGCGCTCCTCGACGAGCCCGGCGGCGCCGCCGAACTCCTCGGCCGGCTCGCGGACGAGGACCGTGAGGTCGGCCCCGTACAACTGCACTCCCTGTACACGGCGCTGGCCGATCTCGACCCGGAACAGGTCACGCTCCCCGACGAACTGCGGGCCGTGGTCGACGGCGAGGCCCGGGTGGTCGACGCGGCGGACGCCGTGATCGCGGACGCCCCGGACCTGCTGCCGCTCACCGGCGGGCTTCCACTGCTGCCGGTCGCCCCGACGCGCGCGGCCGATCTGGCCGAGCTCTTCCAGGTGCGGCGGCTCGGCGAGAGCGTCGAGGCGGAGGTGACGACGGAGGGCGAGGAGCACCGCGTGCCGGATTCGGTACGGGTGCTGCTCGGCGCCGGAACCCCGGACGTGTACCTCGAACACGCCGAACTGCGCGCGGGCGGCGTCGAACTGGACTGGCGCCGCACCCCCGACGGAACCGTGCACGCCGCCACACTGGAAGGCGTCGCGGCGGGGCTGGCCTGGGCGGCGGGCCAGTGGCCGCGCCGCTTCGAGGTCGCGGCGCTGCTGGAGGACCCGTCCCGTACGGAGGAACTGGCCCGGGACCGCTGGTTCGACTGACCGGCCGGAGCGGGTCCGAAGCACATCCGTGCTGGAGCGCGGGGCGAGTGCACAAGAAATCCCCAACAGGCGCACAACCGTTCACATGTCCCGGTGGTCTCTCCTGTGAAGCCATCAGGCTTCACAGACGATCTTGGGCCTGTCGGCGGAGGACCGCTGCGGGCCCCCTTCTCCTGTTGGGGAATGAACATGCGCATTCGTGCCACCGTGGCCGCCGTGACCGGCGCCCTGGCTCTCTCCGCCCTTGTCATTCCGTCGGCGGCCCAGGCCGACGACACGCACCGCTCGACCGTCAGCGACGTCGCGCGTGCCGCTCGTTCCACCACCGGTGCCGACTCCGGCGCCAAGTCCGGCGCGCGCTCCCTCGCGGCCGCCAGCACCCCGGGCCAGCTCGACCTCACCTTCTCCAAGTTCACGGTGAACGGCGGCAAGCCGATCGCCGTGGGCACCGCCGCCACGAAGACCGTGCCGACCACGTTCACCGTGACGCACGCCGCCGATGTGAACATCTTCGCTTCGGACTTCGAGCTGGATGTCGAGCTCTACCGCGGCTCGTTCGAGAGCCCGACGAACGAGCTCTACGGCGATGCCGCCCCCACCTGCAAGGCCGTCTCCTCCACGGTCGCCACCTGCAAGGGCCAGATCGCCATCTGGCCGCAGTACGACCTGATCGGCAACGCCGACGCCACGACGTGGAAGGCGATGGGCTTCGCCGTCGACTACAACGGCCAGGACCCGAAGAACCCCGACGTCAGCAAGATCGGCTTCGCGCTGCAGGACGGCCTGGGCACGGCCCGGGTGCAGCGGCTGTCGAAGCTGACGGTCGACGCCGCTCCGGAGCCCGTGAAGAAGGGCGGGACGATCACGGTCACCGGCAAGCTGTCGCGGGCGAACTTCGACGACCTGAAGTACCACGGCTACGCCACGCAGCCGGTGAAGCTCCAGTTCCGCAAGAAGACCAGCTCCACGTACACCACGGTCAAGACGATCAAGTCGAGCAGCACCGGCACCCTGAAGACCACGGTCAAGGCGTCGGTCGACGGTTACTGGCGCTACAGCTTCGCCGGAACGTCCACCACCCCGGCCGTCTCGGCCGCGGGTGACTTCGTCGACGTGAAGTAGTTTCCGTCGCGCCACATGCACCACCGCGGGGCGGGGGGGGGGGGGGGGGGCCCCCCCCCCCCCCCCCCCCCCCCCCGGGGGGGCGGGGGGGCGCCCCCCCCCCCCCCCCCAAAAAAAAAAAAAAAACACAAAAAAAAAACAAAAAAAAAAAAAATGTCTATTTGTTTTAGACAAAAA